>JBPCVB010000631.1:0-2668 GCA_051010855.1 Pirellulaceae bacterium
CGTGTGTACTGGGGATATTCCAGCAGCCGGTTTCCTCGCGAGAATGAATCTTCAATACTGCTTTGTTCGTGACCCAGCACGCCTGGCACCATTCGCACCAGCGTGTCGACCATCACCATGGCGGCCACTTCGCCGCCGTTTAAAATGTAATCTCCAATCGATAATTCCAGCGGGTCAAGCAAATCGATGACTCGCTGGTCAAACCCTTCGTATCGACCGCACAGCAGCAAGTATCTTTGGGGCTGCGAGGCCAGTTGTTCTACCGTTTGTTGGTCCAGTCGCTGCCCCTGGGGCGTCAACAGGATCACACGTGCCGGCGTGGTGTCCATTTTCTGGATGGCTTCGACCGCTTCGACAACGGGCTCGACCATCAGGATCATGCCGGGTCCTCCGCCAAAGGGGCGATCGTCTACCTTGCGGTGGGGATCGCGAGTCCAGTCGCGGAGGTCGTGAATATGTACCTCAACCAGCCCTTTTTCAATGGCCTTGTTAAGCAAACTTTGACCCAAGTATCCCGGAAACATTTGGGGAAACAAGGTCAAAACGTCGAAGCGCATCGAAGGTTACCCTGCGTCCGATTCCGCCTTTTCCCCGGCCGATTCCTCGGCAACAGGCTCCTGGGCGGGCGTCGCTTCTTCGGTGGCTTCTGTTGATTCTTCGGTGGCAGCAGCTTCGGCCGTTTCCGTACTGGCTTTGGCGGCAGGCTCAGCCGCAGCTGGAGGCGGCGCGTTCTCGGCCGCTGCCTGAGCTGCACTGGTGGCCGAGACGATAGCGTCGGCGCGACGCGATGCCAAACGACCCAGGGCCTGTTGTTGCTGGTCCAGGTGGGTGCCGTCTGTGCCGTACTTCTTGATCAGTACGCCGACCTTGGGTGTGGGCTGTGCCCCGACGCTCAACCAGTAATCAATGCGTTCGCCCTTGAGGATTGCTCGCGCGTCGGTTTCGGGAACCATGGGATCGTAAATCCCCAGCTCCTCAATCACGCGTCCATCTCGCGGCGAACGGGAATCCATTGCGCATAGGCGAAAGAACGGACGATGCCGGCGGCCCATTTTCTTAAGCCGAATTTTGACTGCCAATTTACTAACTCCTGAATGTGTAATTTTGCCGGGCCGAGGCCACGGCGGTTACTTGCCTTTGTTGCGTTTATCGCGTTTCATCTGCCGCAACCGCTTTTCGCGATCCTTTTGAGCTTTCTTACGCTCTTTGGGCGAAGCACGCTTGCCAGTTGATTTCTTGGTTTTGGGCATGCGACTGCCGGGATCCAGCATTTTTTGCTGCATCTCCTGCACCATCTCCATCCCCTCGCGGCGACCTTTGCCGGCCATGCCCGTGAGCATGGGCTTCATCATATCATATTGCTTGATCAGTTCATTGACTTGTTTGGGCTCAACACCGGCCCCCTTGGCGATTCGTTGGCGGCGGCTGACCTCAATGATCTTGGGTGAGCGGCGTTCGTCGGGGGTCATCGAATCGATGATAGCCATTTGGCGGCGAACCTCGGTCCCAGCCTCCTCGCTGTTGAGCATCTCCTTGAATTCCTTGGGCACGCCGGGAAGCAGTCCCATCATGCGTTGCATCAGGCCGGGCTGGGCAATCTTTTGCATCTGATTGCGGAAGTCATCCAGCGTGAATTCGCCCTTGGAAAGCTGGGCCTGGAGCTGTTCCTGCTCCTTTTCGTCCATCAGCTTCTGGGCTTCATCAAACAGGGCCAGCATATCGCCGTGGCCCAGAATCCGGCTGGCCATGCCTTCGGGGCGGAAGGCCTCCAGCGCGTCCATCTGCTCACCGGTACCGATGAATTTGATCGGAACGCCCGTGACGTGCTTGACCGACAGCAAAGCCCCGCCGCGGGCATCGCCGTCCAGTTTGGTCATGATCACGCCGTTGAGTTCCAACGCGTCATGGAAGGCAGCGGCACTATTGACGGCATCCTGACCCGTCATGCCGTCCACGACCAGATAGACCTGATCGGGATTCAATTT
Source organism: Pirellulaceae bacterium (assembly GCA_051010855.1). Classification (GTDB taxonomy): domain Bacteria; phylum Planctomycetota; class Planctomycetia; order Pirellulales; family Pirellulaceae; genus CAJQPP01. The sequence continues at coordinate 1,986 of JBPCVB010000631.1, forward strand.
GCGATCGATCGTTTTGAGCTGCTCCATCAGCTCCTCGTCAATCGCCAGGCGACCGGCAGTATCGAGGATCACGACCTTGTTGCCGTCCTCCCGGGCCTGTTTGAAGGCGTTTTCGCAAACCTTGATCGGGTCCGTAGCGCCTTCTTCGGAATAGACGGGAACATCCAGTTGCCGCCCGATGACATGCAGTTGTTCAATAGCGGCCGGACGCTGCAAGTCAGCGGCCACAAGCATCGGTTTGATGTCGTTGCGTTTCAGCAGGACCGACAGCTTGCCGCAGGTCGTTGTCTTACCCGAGCCCTGCAGGCCACACATCATGATGACGGTGATGTCTTTTTTCAGGTGCAGCGAATCATCGACCGGTCCCAGCAGGTTGATCAATTCCTGATGGACAATCCCGACCAGTTGCTCGTGTGGCTTGAGTGACAGCAGGACCTTTTCACCCAGGGCCTGCTCGGTAACCCGGTTCATGAAGTGCTGGACGACTTCATAGCTAACGTCGGCTTCCAGCAGGGACTGCTCGACGATCGCCAGCCCGTCGCGCATGTTCCCCTCGGTCAACTTGCCCTTGCCGGACAATGACTTGAAGGCAGACCGTAGTCCGTCCTGGAGATTCTCGAACATGGGAAACCTGAGGGAGAGCTGGCCGCTGAAGAGGGCAGCGGCGCTTTTCGGGTAAGCTC
>JBPCVB010000632.1:0-3945 GCA_051010855.1 Pirellulaceae bacterium
TGGGTTCTCAGACGGGTTGGCCAGCGTCCCAAACTTGCCGCCTCCCTGTCGACGGCCGCCATCCTGATCATTGTGCTATTGCCGTTCACCCTGGTTGTGATTATTGCGGCTGCCGAAGGTCGTCACGTGATCCGCAAGCTGGATCCCAACACCATCGATGACCGGATTACCGCGTTGCGTGGCAAGTTGCATCTGGAGATGCCGGCTGCAATGCAGTTTGACCGAATCGACAAGGTGGTAGGTGCGATCAAGTCGCAAACGCTACCTCCCAATCTCGAACAGCAACGCAGTCAGGTGGAATACGACATTGCCGAGCTGCGGGGATTGGCTGTCGAGCTTGGTTCCTCGCCCGATGTCAATCTGCAATGGACCGACGGTCCAGCGGCCGCCCCTGAAGCGGCTGGGCCCACCGGAGCGGTGCAATCCAAATGGCAGAATTTTGCGCTCGAGTTAAATGCGTCCCGTGCGATGTTGAGTGATGAACAATGGTCACAACTGGAGGGCATCGACGCCCGTCAACAACAGTTGATGCAGGCCCGTGAGCAATTCAATGTCGCGATCGACAGGTTTTACGCGTTCAAAACCCAGATACTCGGCGGCCCGATTCGCAGCTGGGTAACGGAACTGGCCAATCCAAATCCGGAAGAACTGGGCAACTACATTCAAAAGGGCACCGCGTGGATGCAGGGCAAACTGGTCTCGCTGGGCAGCGCCACTACCGGCTTTCTGTTCAGGTTCCTGTTTGGAACGGCCATCATGGCCTTCGCGCTGTTTTCGTTCCTGCTGGACGGACCAGGCATGGTCAAGGCGCTCAAGGGTCTGACTCCACTGAACGACGACTATGAAGACGAATTAATCGAGGAGTTTGATCGGGTTAGCCGTGCGGTCGTAGTTGCCACGTTGTTGTCTGCGATCGTGCAGGGAATCCTGGCAGCCGTCGGTTATTACTTTGCCGGTCTCGAGTCGGTTTTCCTGTTAATGTTGCTCACAACCGTTATGGCACTGGTGCCCTTTTTTGGCGCCGCGTCCGTGTGGCTACCGGCCAGCCTGTTCATCGTATTTGTGGAGGGCCGGGTGGGAGCCGGTATCGGCCTGGCGATTTATGGTGCGGCGGTGGTTTCGATGGCCGACAATGTGATCAAGCCACTGGTGCTGCACGGTCAGTCGAATTTGCATCCGTTGTGGGCGCTGTTGAGCGTGTTGGGAGGCGTTACCGCGCTCGGGCCGGTAGGAATTCTCGTCGGTCCCATGATCGTGGCCTTCCTGCAAACGCTGTTGAAAATCCTGCAACGTGAACTGACCGAGATGGACGAGCATGCAGCGGCGGCACGATCTTCGCCCGGCGGAGGAGAGAAGGATGAAGCTGCGGCAATTGAAGACGGCAAGCCCGATGCCGGTGGCAGGGACAGCAAACCGGACCCGGCCGAACAGAAGACCACCTGAATCGGTTGAGATTAACTCCATCCCCGGTACTACATGTCCTGCTGTCCGGGACTGTGACGGGAAAGCACATCGCGAACTTGTTGACTCATGAACTGGTTCAGCTTGTCGATGTCACGTTGCAGCACCGGCAACAAATCCTGAAGCTTGTCAAATTCCTTGGCTTCGTCGTACACGACAGCCAGGCCGGCCAGGCCAACGAGTCGCAAGCGTTCCTCGGACTCTTCCAGCGTGGCCAGATCGGCGTAGATTTCCCGAGCCAGTTCATACTGGCCTGATTCCAGATACAACTCGCCCAAACGCTCGTCAGCAAGTCTTGAATAGAGCAGATTAAACTCGCTTTCCTCGCCCAGCTCGTTGTAAACCGGGTGATATTTTTCGACGGCCTGCCACGCTTGCTCGGCCATTTGCGGCTTGACCCAGTAGGCAAAACGATATTGTTCCTCGGCGTTGGCCTGTTTTTCAACTTCATCGGACTGGCTGAACACGGGCGCATACAACGGATCGGGCGGCGGATTGTTCCAGGCATAGATAGCTCCGCCCAATGCACCCAGCAGCCCCATCAATGTGATCGACAACCATAACGTCGGCGTACGCCACCATGGACGAAACTGGCCAGTCATGATGGTTTCCAGTTGCCGGGTCACTTCCAGCCGGGTTTGCGGCAAGGTCTCATTACCGATGGCGGTAGACATTTCGTCGACGGCCAGTTTCTCGCTGAGTTGTTCCCAGTCCTCAATGTCGACAATGTCCAGCGCGCGAAGCTCCTTGATCAGGTGCGCGGGCGTCTGGAAACGTTGCTCTGGCTTCTTGGCGATCATCTTGTTAATGATGTCGCACAACGCCCGGGGCAAATCGGGGCGGAAACGAGAGAGATCACCGGGCTCTTCCTTGAGATGCTTGACGGCAATGGCCAGTGCATTTTCGCCCTCAAACGGCGGACTGCCGGCGAACATATGCCAGGCTGTGATACCCAGTGAGTACAAATCACTGCGCGTATCGACGTGACTGCCCTCGGCCTGCTCGGGGCTCATATACAGCGGTGTGCCCATGGTGATGCCGATTTGTGTCAGGTCGGCGCGATTGTCATCGATAACACGGGCCAGTCCAAAGTCGGTTACCTTCACCTCGCCCATGGAGGTGATCATGATGTTTTCAGGTTTGATATCCCGATGGATGACGCCCTCTTCGCTGGCTTTTTGCAGCGCGGCCGCAACCTGACGAACGATGCTGACAGCCAGAACCGGTTCCACAAAGTGGTTGCGGTTGAGGTATTGCCGCAGGTTTTGACCACGTACGTATTCCTGGGCGATGTAATGGATGCCTTCGACTTCGCCGACTTCGTAGATTTGCACGATGTTGGCCTGAACCAGACCCGCGGCTGCCTGGGCTTCCCGATGAAACCTTGACACGTAGGCCCGGTCGACCGCCAGCTCGGGTCGCAACACCTTGATGGCCACCGCTCGATTCAGGGTGGTTTGATGAGCCAGGTAGACATTGGCCATGCCGCCACGTCCCAGCCGGCGGATCAGCACATAGTTATTGAGCGTCCGTCCGGTCAGGTCCTTGTCGGTAACGGAGGTCGCGACTGGCTGGACAGGTTGGCGGGCCATGGGCGACGGTAAACAGGAAAAGACGGATCAGAAACGCGATGATCCATTATAGCCGCCGAGTCCTGGCAGGCACATCGAACCGCAGCTTGTGCATCATCGAAGTGGTCTTCGAGCCGCTAATCTTCGTAGTGCTCGATCTCTTCCCAGTATTCCTCGAAAGCCCCTTCGACGTGGAAGTCCGGGCTGTTGTCGATGTCGTGGCAGGTGGCGCACATGCCATCTCGGGCTTCCTGCAGCGTGACGATCATCTCGTCGACATAAGCCAGGCGTGTGTCCTCGTCGACATCGATGTCGCCATTCTCGGCGGCTACATGATGAGAACCGGGGCCATGGCAGTTTTCACATCCATTGCCATGCATCAGCAATTGATCGAGTTCCAGATAGCCGCTTTCGTAAGGAAAGAACTGTTGGGGATTCCAACCGGTCACATGGCAGCTGATGCACTCGGGATCGTGATGTCGTTTGACCCAGGTGCGTTCACCTGGATCGGTGAGATCGAGCGTCGCGCGAAAATGCGGACCCCCTTCTCCATTGATTCCGTCTTTCCAGACGTCAAAGGCACTGTCGTGACAGTCGGCGCAGGCTTCCGAGCCAACATAAGTGCGACCGCTGGGGTGAGTGACCTGGCGGACTTCCAGTCCGTCCAGGCCGAGTGCTTCCATCTGCTTTTGGTAGCTGAGGAATCGATGCTTGATCTCGTCGGAATCCTCAAACCGCGCGTCCATCGGCACGCGCTGATAACGCAAGCCGTCATCGAAGATGCCGATGACGCCCACATGCATGCCCTTGGTTCCGGTTTGAATTAACTGGGTCACATGGCTGGAGCCATTGGCGGGAATCAACTCCGGTTCTTTCGTGGGTTCGCCATCTACGCCGCCGGTTACCAATACGT
>JBPCVB010000633.1:0-7002 GCA_051010855.1 Pirellulaceae bacterium
CGTCAATAGAGGCACCCATCGCACGAAATGCCGCACCACTGTGACGCAGCGGGTGCGGGGCAGGACCTTTGGCGTAGCGACAGGGCCTGCGCAGCGAGATGCAGCCTAGGCCTTGCTGGCCGGATCAGGCCGCTGCGTCGGTCTCGGTGACCGCTCTACGATCCAGCGCCGATTTGTTGGGATGGACCAGATCACGGACGATTCCCAGTTTTTCAAGGAATCGCAACGTGTACCAGGTCAAGTCAATCTCCCACCAGCGATGACCGTGACGCGCCGAACGGGGATCGGCATGGTGATTGTTATGCCAGCCTTCGCCGCTGGTCAGCAGGGCAAACAACCAGTTGTTGCGACTGTCTTCCCGGGTTTCGTAGTTGCGATAACCCCATATGTGTGCAGCCGAGTTAATAGCCCACGTGACATGCCATGTATAAACCGTCCGCAGGATCACTCCCCACAACAGCCATTGAGCGCTAACCTGTAACGTGCCAGCCAGCGTTCCGGTGGCAAGATACCCGACCAGACCGCCAAGGGCGGTAATGATCACCGCGTGAATGAAGTAAACCATGATCCATCTCTGTGCGCGTTGGAGCCACAGATAGTATTTGTCTTTCATCAGGTCGCGAACGTAGCGATCGTAGGCCGAAGCCTTGCTGAGTTCACGATTGTCAATAAACAGCCAGCCCATGTGGGACCAGAATGCGCTGACACGCGGCGTATGCGGGTCAGGTTGATGATCGGAATGCTGGTGATGCACGCGATGCACCAGTACCCAACGGCCCGGTGAGTCCTGGAAACTGCAAACCCCAAGCGTCGTCAGGGTGTATTCAAACCACTTGGGGCACTTGAATCCGCGATGAGTCAGCAGTCGGTGATAGCCGGCACCAATACCCAAAGACGTGAACAGGAAATTACCGACGAACAACCACAACACTCCCCACCAGCTAAAGAAGTACGGGAGGAACGCCAGTGGAATCGCCAGGTGGAAGATGATCACCGGAATGATGTATTCCCACAACAGACGACTCTGCTTGTCCACGCCCTCGGGGTGTGGAATATGCTTGCCCTCGGGCAACCTGACTTTTTCATCAGGATCGTGAATGTCCTTGGCGATCAGATCGTCCGGCGTGGGCGTGGATTCGGGTTGCAGGTCAATGGCCATGAGTACTTGGTCCGTGAATTCGTTCCGCACAACAATCGGAACAAGGGGAAAGAAACCGGGGGCCCGCTGGCGAGCTACAGTGTAACTACGGGCATGGTTTACCGAAAGCTCAACATTTTACGGTTTGAACCGCAAAAGCCAGCAAGTTTTGACGTGCGAATCGGCGCATTTTGGAACTAATTTAGCGCGCTCGAATCAATGATCCTGAACCATCGTCGCGGTGGGTAATGTCCCGGCACGATTGTGGCCGATTAGTGACCGTTGCGGGAGCTGGATGGTGCTCTTCTGAACGATTACGAATCCTGGGCTGCTGACAACCGGGAGTCGGCCGCGGCTGCATGGCTAAGGCCGGCATCGACTCCGACCACATCCCGAATGCTACCGAAGCTGCTTTCGTCGAGCTGTCGCGACAAATATCGATTGATACGCTTTACAAACATTGGCCCGCCGTAGACGAATCCGGTATACACCTGCACCAGGCTGGCCCCGCTGCGGATCATCTGCCACGCGTCTTCGCCGCTCATGATTCCACCTGCTCCGATTACCGGAATCGACCCCTCGGTTAACTGATAGATACGCCGCACAATGTTTCGACTGACTTGTGTCAGTGGGGCACCGGAAAGTCCGCCGGCACCGATTGCCTCGACCTTGCCGGATTCTGTGGTCAGCCCCTCGCGGCTAATCGTTGTGTTGGTCGCGATGATGCCGTCGAGGGACGTTTGCCGTGCAATGTCGGCGATATCCGCGAGCTGATCGTCATTCAGGTCGGGAGCAATTTTCAACAGGATGGGACGCGGCTGCGTATCGTGATCGCCGGCCAGTTCGGAATTCTGCCGCACCAGTTCCTGCAGCAGCTCCAGCAATGGTTCGCGGTCCTGTAGCGATCGTAGTCCCGGCGTGTTCGGAGAACTGACATTGACCGTGAAATACCTGGCGAATGGAAACAGCAACCGAAAACTCTTGACGTAGTCTTCCACCGCATGGCCTGTTTCGACCACTTTGGTTTTTCCGATGTTGATTCCCAGCACCGGTCGAATACGGGAACGTGCGAGCGCTGCTGCGGCGTGATCCGCGCCGACATTGTTGAATCCCATTCGATTAATCAACGCCCGATCAAGCGGCAAGCGAAACAGTCGCGGCTCGGGGTTACCGGGCTGACTCTCGCCAGTGATCGTGCCGACCTCGATGTGGGAAAATCCGAGTTTGGACAGTGCGTTAAACCAGCTTGCCTGCTTGTCAAAACCGGCGGCCAGTCCTACGGGGTTTTCAAAGGGAATACCGAAGACATCGTGAGCCAGTCGCGGATCATTGACGCGAGTGATGGCACGCATCAGCGAGGAAAAAGGCGGAAACATGGTGGCGTTGAACAGCGACATCGATGCGTAATGCACTGATTCAGCTGGCAGCGAAAACAGAATGGGCCGAACGAGGAAACGCCAGATCATCGTTTACCAGTTCAATCCGAACTGTTCGCCTCCGCTGCCCTTGTCGCGACCGCCCTTGAGCGGTTCTTCGCGTTTCTTGACCGCAACTTCGCGAAGAGGTTCGTTGGACTCGTCGGTTTTGCTCGCGTCAGTCGACTTTTGCGGCTTGGCCAGAGTGGCCTTGAGCGACAACCCGATCTTTTGTGCAGACGGATCAACTGACAGGACCTTGACCTGCACCTGATCACCTTGGTTGACCACGTTCTTGACTGCGATCACCCGATGGTGAGCCAGCTCGGAGATATGCACCAGGCCCTCAACACCCGCCTCCAGCTTGACAAACGCACCGAACTGGGCCAGCCGCGAAACGGTACCGTCCACCACGGCACCGACTGCGTATTTCTGGTCGATGCGGGTCCAGGGATTCTCCTGGGTATCGCGATACGACAGGGAGATCTTTCCCGACTCCGGATTGACCTTTTCAACCTTGACCGACACCTTTTGGCCGGCCTCGAGGACTTCGCTCGGATGTTCGACACGCTCCCAGCTCAATTTGCTGACATGAACGAGTCCCTCGACGCCACCGATATCGACGAAGGCCCCGAAATCCATGAGCTTGGTCACAATGCCGTCGAGCGTTTGGCCGGCGGCCAGTGTTTGCATCAGCTCTTTTTTCTTTTCTTGTCTTTCGCGTTCCAGAATGGCCCGGTGGCTGAGCACCAGTTTCTTGCGTCGCGGATTGACTTCAGTCACCACGCACTGCATTTTTCGATTCACAAAGTCACCGAAATTTTCCACGCGGACAACATCAATCTGGCTGGCAGGAATAAATCCGCGAATGTTGTTCACCGTGCATTCGAGCCCTCCGGTATTTGAGCCCGTAATGCGCGTCTCCACGATTGCACCTTCGGTGAGATCGGCCCAGTCGGCAACGCTGACTGAAGCCCCCGGGATGGAAACCTCATACAGGCCTTCATCTTCCTTGAACCCCGTTACGACAACTTCCAGCATGGCACCTTCGGCCGGAGGCGACTTGAATTGTCGGGTCGGCGTGACGCCTTCGAAGCGGCCCTTGAGCGAGAAAAACACGTTGTCGTTATGCACACGAGTGACAACGCCCTTGATGCGGGATTCCAGTTCCAGTTCATCAGCGGGCTGGACATCGCCCAACAGGGAATCCATTTCCAGATCGTCGAGCGCGGCTTGCAACTCGTCGTCGTCGTCGCTGGCCGTTGGCAGCTCAACTGCTTCAGCAACCGATGCTTCAGCAACCGATGCTTCAACAACCGGCGATTCAACCAACGGCGATTCAGCAACCGGTGTTGGGGCAGCGTGAGTCTCGGGAGGCTCAATTGTTTCAGCGGTGGCGACGGCCGGTTGTGATTCCTGTGAATCACCCGCAGCTTCCTTTTGGATCGCGCTGCCTACCTGTTCGGGCGACACTGATGCAAAACGCAAAGTCTGATGTTTCAGTTCCGGATTTGCAGCATCCCGTTGTGACCCGATCAGAATCTTCCGCGGGCTGGCAGCCTGCGTTTCCGTTTCTGCTTCCGTTGGCTGAGTCGATTCAGCGGCCTGGTCGGCAGGAGTGCTGGCGGACGGGTTCCTGGATTCGTCTTGATTGGTGGACATAATTGTCAGCTGTTGAATAGAAGCCGCCTGTGGCAGCGCTGTAAATCCGCGTCGTCGAATTTAACGCGCGGCAAGGCAAAAATACAGGGTCCATCCCGACCAGCCATACTAATTGGGTACGGGCAGGCATCAAAAGTTTTCATGAACCGACAGCATCTCGAAATCGTCGGTGCGGAAGGGCGAAGCTGGAAGCCCTGCGGCGTTGAACAAGTTGCCTTGCGCCGTGTCATCCCACAAATAACGAACGTGAGCCGGTTTCTCGATGTCATCTGACCAGGCGACCAGTTTGCCATCCCGGATCTCTGCGTGGGCGGTCACAAACTCTCCATCGTCACCGCAAATGGAAATGCCGTTCAGACTGTCTCCGTGATGGTGCAAACCTTCCGCAAAATCCAGATGGATCAGCAACTTGCTGCCATCCTCGATCTTTTCAATGCTGCGATACACCGGGCCGCGACATTCGAGACCGACCTGGCCATACGTTTCGGCCAGCGCGATACAAGCCAATCGCTGGCCGACGATTTGTTTGTTCTTGGGGTGAATATCGGTCGAATTACCAATATCGACTGATACTGCCATACCAGTATTGGGCAGTTGCAATACATCATCCTGGGCATCCCACAATTCTGCCAGTGCGCGAGGATCCAGATCTCCATATCGGTGGGGCGCCAGCTGCACAAAGTAAAATGGAAAATTGCCCTGTCCGAACCTCGCGCGCCAGTCCTCAATCAAGCTCGGAAACAGAGTCTTGTACTGATTGGCCCGTCCCACATTCGATTCACCCTGATACCAGACCACCCCGCGAATCGTCAGTGGAATCAGGGGCTCGATCATGCCGTTGTAAAGGGCTGCGGGCCGTCTCGGATTGCGCTTGTCCTCGTTGGCATCCCAGTGTTCGAGCAGGGGAGCGAGATTGGCATGTGCCTCCAGCGCTTCTCGTGACGTCCATGCTTCGGCCGGCGTGCCACCCCAGCTGGAATCGATCAGGCCGATCGGCACATCGTTGAGACTTTCATGTTCCTGAAGCGCCTTGGCAAAAAAGTACGCGACTGCTGAAAACTCGGCAACGGTCGCGGGAGTACATTCTTCCCACACTGCTGCTCCGGCGAGATCGCTGGCCGGTTCTTCGATCGCATTGGCTGGTACGGTGAACAATCGCAAACGAGAGCCGTTGATTTCCGAAAAGTACTTGATCCGTTCTTCGTCGCTCTCAAAGTCAAGTGACTGGTTCATCGACCACTGCATGTTGGACTGCCCGGAACACAGCCAGACTTCACCAACCAGCACATCGTTGTAGACCACTTGCGCGTCTTTGCCGGCAATGGTCAGCTCATAAGGCCCACCAGCCGGCGGCGGCACCAGCTGGATCGACCAGTTTCCCGCATCGTCAGCTTGCGTCGTAACCGAAGATTCGCCCAGCGTAACGGTGAGTTCCTCGCCCGGATCAGCCGTGCCCCAGATATTCACGCTGTCGCCACGTTGTAGCACCATTTTGTCCGAAAAGATCTTGGGAAGCTGGATGTCGGCCATCAGCACACTGGCTGTAGCAGCAATCATCAGGCACGCGCAAAGCGGTCGCAATAAACAGGACATCAGGCAGGAAACCGAATACAGGGTTCAAGATTTTAGTTGGTTTGGGACCGCGTCGCGGGTCAACGCAGCGGATAGGCAACTCATTATGCGAATTTTTGTTGACGGGCTCAAGCTTCTAAATTCGTCATCGGCCTCACATATTCAGGGACGATCTCAAGGCCTGACTGTCTCAATCCGCAGTGTGTTTTTTTGATGAATCAGCCAACACTTCATGCAAGGGAATCAGGTATTTGCCAAGCTTGCCACCGTAATTTCCCGCAGCAACTCGCAACAACTGCCCGCCAGGGTCGGCAGACAGGGCCGATCGGATTCCGACCTGCATGGCATGTCGAACTGAAGATTCGTCGATTGCGTCAATCACAATTTCCAGGGCGGCGGCTGTTTGCTCATGCAGTTTCGAGGGGACGCGCCCACGCAGAGTGGGGCAGAACGCCTCGGCCGTCGAGGCAACCTGATTCAGGTACTGCGAACCGACCTTGCTGCCGCTGCGGGCAACGCCACCCGGAAACGGAGTGATGCAACCGCTTAGCGCACCAATACCAGCCACGGCAGCCTCAGCCGACCGCAGCGCCGTTTCCAGATCCGCGGCCTGCAGGATGAAGTTCCCTCCCCCAATACCAGACGTGACACCCAGGTTCTCTTCAACCACGAATTCGCCATCCATCACGGGGATTCGCCAAAAACGACGGTGTCCCAGCAACTTGCTCTTTTGAAATCCGTCGCCAAAAAAACGCAGATGTTGGCCCAGCGGGATAATATCGTCGCTATCCAACCCGTTAAACACAGCGGTCGTTGGGCAGGTCATCAGGCATTGTCCCGCCCGATTGGCCACGGCCTGTGCCAGTGCATCGGCCGAAAATCCGAACGCGAGAATTGCCAAGCCCGGACGACCATCGGGAGTTTCCGTTTCGGCGAGATGGCGTTCCACTCCGGTTTCAGCATCGCAACCGATCACGGACGTGCCGTAACCGCAAAAGGCTGCAGAGGCCGCTTCCAGCCAGTAGTCATTCACCGCCGTTACGATCAACCGCGTGTACTTCATGCCGAACGCCTCGGCGTATGTGTCTTCGATACGCGGATCGACAACAGAAGCGGGCGGCTGGTTCATGGGCAACAGGGAGCGTGAAAAATGATTGACGACGCGAAATTGGTCTGGCGAAAACGCCAACTTTATACCATGCCCCACTTCTTGCG
>JBPCVB010000634.1:0-3536 GCA_051010855.1 Pirellulaceae bacterium
CCCTTGGACAGCGTGCGAATTTTTTTCTTCAGCGGGAGGTCAAACTCGTCAACCAATTCGTAGTATCGCGGCAAGAATCCTTCGGGATAAAAGCCCGCCGTGAACCAGCCGATTTCGCTGACCGTCATCCACTCGTACAGCGCCGGTTGCTCGGGCACGTATCCCACGCGGCGGCGGATCTCGATGCCCTTCCGCCGACTGTCCAGTCCCAACACAGTTGTGGTACCGGACGTTGGTGTTTCCAGCCCCAACAGCGTGCGAATCGAAGTTGTCTTTCCGGCCCCGTTTTCGCCCAGCAGGGCAAATACCACTCCTCGAGGCACTTCGAAACTCACACCGTCGATGGCTGTTTGTTTTCCGAATTTTTTGGTGACGTTGTCAAACTTGATGACCGTGTCCATTTACTTCCCCCGTTTCTTGCCCAGTTCGGACTTGAACAGCGTGTTGATTTCGTCTTTAGTCAGCTGGCTTTGCAGTGCCTCGTCGATGACACTGCCGATGCGTTCACGCAGGATACGCGTCCGCTCAGATTTACAAACAGGTCGCGCTCCCTGAGCGATGACCATTCCCGTACCGCGAATGGATTCAAGGATTTCCTGATCCTGCAATTGCCGATAGGCGCGAGCCACTGTATTGGGATTGATCGCCAGCTCTCGCGCCAGTTGCCGCACCGAGGGCACCAGTTCACCGCTTTGCAACGCGCCATTGGCCACGGCAAAGGTCACCTGACGGGCGACTTGCTCGTAGACCGGCACACCGTTTCTGGAATCAATCTGAAAAAACATATTGCCCGACTCATGGGTCGTACTGTACTATCGTTATAGTACGGTAAGCATTTGCGGCAGGGCTGTCAACTATTTTGCAAAAGATTTTGTCGCGTGATGTGACGCCATTCAATACAAGCCCGATACGCAAGCGAGGGACGCGGTGTCGTTACCAGCCGTATCAGGACGTTTCGCGCCATTCCTCGCTTGCGCTTGGGCTGGCAGGTCTACACCATTCACATTTCACTGTTCATTATTCACAATTCAAACGGTCGCCGCGCCAGTGAACAATGAATTGAAGGAATGGTATGTCGGACAAAAGCCTCGATACCAGCCGTTTTGCATTCGTCAACATGAAAGAGATCGACGCAATCCCCTGCCCTTGCGGCATGACGCGTCGCGCATTTACCGACGATGCGGACCAGGCAGCTTCCCTGCATGTGGTCGATGTTGATCACGATGCGAGGACACACTATCACAAGAAAATGACCGAGCTGTACTACGTGCTGGAAGGCAGTGGACAACTGGAACTGGACGGCCAGATGTTCGATGTATCGGCGGGCAGTGCCGCGCTGATCAAGCCCGGTTGCCGTCACCGCGCCATCGGGCGGATGAAGATTCTCAACGTGCCCATTCCGGCATTCGATGCGGACGACGAGTTCTTTGATTAAGGTACGCTGAAGGCCCCCCAGCCTGATTCAACCAGCAGGCGGCAGGCTAAAGCCTGTACTCCTGCGCCATGCTAAATACTCGTGTCGTTTTTTAGCTGACCGGCGATTTCTTCCAGGGCGTCATCGTTTTCGACCTGGGAGACGAGCCATGGAATCGACAGTCCGTGCTGGTTCAGGTAGTTCATGATATTGGGCTTGAGCTTGCGATAGAGGGCTCGTTCGTTGATTTCGTTGTAGATGCAGTAAACAACAAAAACGGAAATGGCGATCAACAGGTACACCCACCAGCTTTGGAGTTTTGCCACTGGAATGCCCAAAAACGGATCGACCCAGGCCATATGAATGGTGGCACAGACGGCCAGTATGAAAACCATGGCCATCCAGATCACCAACGTGCCCACGTTTTCGAGCTTTTCATTGGCCATCAACAAACGACCATACAGCTCGGGGTGTTCCTGCTGCAGCGACGAGCCCGATGCGCCTTGCACAATGCCATCCTGAATGGTGTCCTTCAGGAATCCCCCTGGATTGATAGAGTTGCTCATCGCGACCTGTTTCCATTCCTCAACACGAATATTCACAAACGAATCATAGTGCATGACCCGTCCCGGTTCCAATCAGCCAGAGTGCTCACAACCTGGTTTGCTGATCTCAGGGAACCCGAATCGTGAGCGAGGGAAAACTTCGCGAATGCAAATCCCTCGCTTACGCTTCGGGTTCCGATTAAGGCGTGTCGGGCGGTTTAAAAACACAAAATTCAGGCACCACCCAATCAGCGGTTTCGCCAGAATCTCGGTGCAAACAGCACAATGATGGGCCAGATTTCCAAGCGTCCCAGCATCATCAGCCAGACAAACAGTATCTTGGACATACCGGAAAAGTTCCCGTAATTGTGCGTCGGCCCGACGACTCCCAAACCTGGTCCAATATTGTTCAGCGTAGCTGCGACAGCGCTGGCTGAATCAACAAGCTTGTTTGACTCATCCGGTCCCCAGGTCGTGGCGGGTTCACAGCCCACCACAAACAGCCAGCCAGCCAGGAACAGGGCAAGGACCAGTGTTACATAGACAAGCAGACCGTGTTTAAGTTCGTTTTCGTCCGTTTCGCCGCGACCCTGGTACCGCAACGGTTTGACAACACGCGGATGAAAGGCCTTTTCGATTTCGATCCACAGGACTTTCGAGATCAGAACGTGCCGGATGACTTTCATGCCACCACCGGTGCTGCCCGCGCAACCGCCGACAAACATCAACATCAGGAAGACCAGACGGGCAAACTGGTTCCAGGCATCAAAGTCCTGCGTTCCGTATCCCGTTGTGGTCATGATGGAAACGACCTGAAACAGCCCGTTTCGAAATGCCGGCTCGGCCTGCTCGAAACCCGGATCACGATGCGTCCAGCCAAAGATGATAATGACGGTGGTCACCACCACGATCAGCATGATGTAGGTGCGCCATTCCAGGTCGGCAAACAGCCGCCCCGGCTGCTTGAGTACCACCAGGTACAGCAACGTAAAATTCGTACCCGCCAGAATCATGAACACGATGATCACATATTCGATGGCCGGACTCTGAAAATGACCGAGACTCGAGTTGTAGGTAGAGAATCCGCCAGTGGCCATCGTGCCAAAGGCATGACACAACGCATCAAACAGACCCATACCAAGCAGTAACAGGATGACGGTCAGCACAACATTCAGCACTACGTAGATGGCCGCAAACGTCCAGGCCGAGTGCTGCACACGCGCCGACGTCCCGTCACTGGCGGGGCCGGGCACTTCGGTGCGCATCAGGGCCTTGCCGGCCGACCCCTGGCCCAGCAAGACGACAAACAGCACGATGATGCCCAGGCCACCCAGAAAGTGAGTGCTGCTGCGCCAGAAATGGATGCACGAGGCAATAGCCTGCGGGTCTTCCAGTTCTGACATGACCGAAGCACCTGTTGTGCTAAAACCCGATTGCGATTCAAACAACGCATCCCATACCGTCATCCGTGCCCAGCGAATGCGAAAATTGGAAGCCCGATCGGCCGTGGCTGTGTCCTCACCAGGCAACAACAAAAAATCGGCCCACACTGGATTCGACTTGAGTTGCCTGAACAC
>JBPCVB010000635.1:0-2864 GCA_051010855.1 Pirellulaceae bacterium
GTCTACGACTTCGCACACATCGGCAACTTTCGCACGTTCCTGTTTGGCGACCTGTTGCGGCGATTTCTGGAATTCGCCGGCTACGACGTGCATCACGTGATGAATATCACCGACGTCGGACATATGACCGACGATGCCGACGAGGGTGAGGACAAGATGAAGGTGGCCATGCAAAAGCTCAAGGAGGACAAGAAGTCCTACCGGGTTCCCGAGGGCGCGATTGAAAATCCGGATGACCCCTACCAGATCGCAGGGTTCTTTACCAACGCCTTTATCGATGACTCGCGACGATTGGGCTACAAGGTCACTTTTGAAGACCCCGCCACCTGCATGCCCAAGGCGACCGACAATATCGATGGCATGCTGGAGATGATCCAGAAGCTGATTGATCGCGGACACGCGTACGTCGCCGATGATGGCGTGGTTTATTTCAGCGTCGAGAGCTTTTCCGACTACGGCAAACTTAGCGGCAATACGCTGGACCATCTCAAAAGTGGTGCCGGTGGACGGGTTTCGGACGAACACCAGTCACTCAAACGACATCCGGCCGATTTTATGCTGTGGAAACCCGACGATCACCACATTATGAAATGGGACTCGGCGTGGGGTACTGGCTACCCCGGTTGGCATATCGAATGCTCGGTCATGGCGTCCAAATTGTTGGGCAGTGATGTGATTGATATTCATACTGGCGGCGAAGACCTGAAGTTCTCGCATCATGAATGCGAAATTGCCCAGTCCCGCGGTGCCACGGGCGAATCGTCATTCGCAAACTACTGGATTCACGCCAGGTTTCTGTTCGTTGAAGGCGGCAAGATGTCGAAGAGTTCAGGCACCTTTTATACGGTCCGCGACGTGATGGAAGGCAACTTCAAGAAAGGGGCGGATACGGATGAACTGTGGGGCAAGACAGTTGATCCAGCCGTGATTCGTTATGAACTGATCAAGTCCCATTACCGCGACACGCTGAATTTTACCGCCAAGGGCATTGAAGACTCGGCCAAGGTGGTTCGTCGGCTGATCGAGTTCCGCAACAAGCTTGAACAGCAAACCGGTGGTGAGGCCGCTGAGGTGGATTTGAACCATCCGATTCTCAAGGCCTTTGGCGAGGCGCTGGCTGACGATATGAATATCTCCAAGGCCATGTCAGTGGTGATGCCGTGGATCGCACAGACTCCCGATGATCCGCGTGAAGCACTGGGCGTTTTCAAGAAGATCAATTCGGTAATTTCGGTGGCACCGATCAATGAAGGGATCGAGGGCGCCGAAGCCATGTCCGATTCAGCCGATGCGGACCTCGATGCACAACTTGCACAGTTGTGCAAGGAAATGGACGAGGCGCGAGCGGCCAAAGACTTTGAGCGTTCCGATGCGATCCGCGACCAGATTCGCGAAATGGGTTTTGAAACCCGGCAAACGCCAGATGGCACCGTGATTCAGAAAGAGCTGGCCTGACCTGGCAGCCTGGGGTCGCATTGCCTATACTATCTAGTGCAAGGCATCATTCTGATTCGGGCGGTTGCTATGAAACTCTTTTCAGCCCCGGCATGGCTTGCTGTGCTGTTGCCGTTGTTGTTTTGTCTGTCTTCGGGAATTGCCCAGGACCGCGATCCTCAATTTAACTTTGTGCCCGCCACAACGGTCCAGTTGCCGGTGTTCGGCGTGGCTGTTGATCCAGATGGCGTAATGCAACTCCAGCAATTTGCGCCTCCAGGGGGCGAGCTGTTTGTGATGCGAGCGCGAGCCGCGATCGCGCATATGAACCGCGACCTGCTCAAGAAGAGTCCTCTTCGCAAGGTATCCCTGAAAAAATTGCAAGCTGCGATCCAGGAACAACTCGACGATGGCCTGCCACCGACCGATACGATGCTCAAGCTCGCCGGATTGCAACGCGTGGAATACGTCTTCGTGTATCCGGATCAGAACGATGTTGTCATTGTGGGACCGGCTGAAGGCTGGATTGAGAATGCCGACGGTCGCGCGGTGGGCATTACCACTGCCCGCCCGGTCGTCTTGCTGGAAGACCTGCTGACCGCGCTACGGGTATTCACGCCCGATCAACCGCACGATATCTGGGTTGGTTGCAGCATTGGCACGACGGCTGAAGGCATGGAACGGCTCAAGGAATTCCAGCGATCCATTCCGGCGCGAGTCGCGCAGCACGAACGCGAAATGGTTGCACACGAGGTGCTACGCGGCGTCGAGGCTGCGCTGGGCAATGCAGGGGTCAGTGTGTTTGGTGTGCATCCGGAGACCAATATGGCGCGGGTGATGCTGGAAGCAGACTACCGTATGAAGCTCATTGCCATCGGCCGCGAACCGCCACCGATCGAAATGCCGGTGTTTTTCGACCGGCTACGCGGCGCGCCCCGAAACAATTTTCAGCGCTGGTGGTTCACGCCCAACTATCAATGTGTTGAAATCACCGACGACCGTCTGGCATTTCACATGGTCGGTCAGGGAGTTGGACTTGGAACCGAGGAATACAAGACCGATGAACGTGGGCGTCTGATCGAGGTGCAAACCAACCCGCTGCGAGCCGCCCGACTGTACGCCGAGGCATTTACCCGCGACTACGCCGAGATCGCGGCGGCAAGCCCCGTGTTTGGCCAGCTTCGCAACATGATCGACGTGCTGATCGTTGCCAATTACCTGCAACGTGAAGATCTGTTTGCCCGCGCCGGACTGGATATCGGCCTGTTGCTGGATAACGACAAAATATCAGTCAACACCATGGCGGCGCCAACGCAGGCTCGCTGCATGGCCAATGTGGCGTGGAAAGGCAGCAGACTGGTTGCGCCTTCGGGCGGCGTTTGTATTCTGGCTTCCGAGGCATTCAAGCCGGAGTACTTGATGCAGGTTGA
>JBPCVB010000636.1:0-8379 GCA_051010855.1 Pirellulaceae bacterium
TCTTCGGTTCGACGCCCATGCCATGCCGCCTGGGCCGCAGCCAGCATTGCGTCCACCGCGCGACTTTGCTCGTCAAGTCGGTCGTAAACAGCTACGGCCGTCTCGTATTCCCGAACTGATTCATCAATCGCTCCATCCATTTGCAGCCCGGCCGCCAACAACATACGGGCATCGCCTTCGACTGCCGGATCGCCTTGCCACTCCTCGTCCAGAAACTCCAACGCCGATCTGGCCGAACGAATCGTCTCGTCCGAACTAAACGTGTCCAGCGATCGCCGGGCGTGCTCCAGTCCGTAGTGGACTGCTTTCTCGGGGATATCGCCTTCGGCGAAGTGATGAACCAGATGGGGTCGGACCCGGTCCAGCCGACCTGAGTGTCGCTGCTCCAGCTGCTCGGCGTATTTGCGGTGCAGGGATCGTCGTTTGCGACGGGACAACTCAGCGTAAAAAACTTCCCGCACCACCCCGCTGCAGAATGTTAACTTGTCGCCGCGGGAGCGGCGTTCTTCCTCGATCAATCCAGCTTGCACAAGCGCATCGACGGATTCATCCAGATCGTCCTGGTCGGTCAGCATTTCCAGGTCGCGAAACTCAAACGTTTTGCCAATGACAGAGGCAATGGAAAGGATGCCGCGCAGATTATCAGGCAAACGGGCAATGCGGTTTTCCACGGCTTGCTGAATGGTGACCGGCAACCTATCGGCCTCGATTCTTGTCCCGCCGGAAAGTGCCCAGGCTCCGGTGTCGTCCTGCACAATGCTGTCGGCATCCAGCAGTGAACGCACCAGCTCCTTGGTAAAAAACGGATTTCCCTCCGCGGCCTCAAACAGCTGATCCGCCAATTCGTCGACAATCCGTTCACCTCCAATCAACGTGGCCAGGAACTCGCGATGTACTGATGGCGAGAAAGGACCCAGCGCCATGGACGAGAACCGCCGGTCACCTTCAAAATTTTCCAGTAATCGGTTTAGCGGATGACTGCGATCAACTTCATTCGACCGGTAAGTCCCCACGATTAACGTCGGGCTGGGTCCGAGCCGCCGCACGATGTATTGCAAGGCCTCGATGGATATCTCGGCGCCATGCAGGTCCTCCAAAAACAGGATCAGGGGATGGCCGCCTCCCAAACGAGTCAGGGTGCGTGCCAACAATTCATAAATTTGCGTACGGTTGTCTGGCGAGCGAGCTGGATTGACCAACTCGTTCTTCGAATCGCCGCCAGCCGCCAGCCGAATTGCCTCAATCTCGCCCAGCATCGGGAACAGCGATATCAGGTCCGGGGCCAGATCGGGCAGATCGGACGTGATATTCGACGCGCTTCCAGATTCACGCTGCCGAAAGTATTCCTGAATCGCCTCGCAGAACCCGTGATAGGGGAATGCGGAATCCCGCTCCACGAATCGCCCCTTGAGGACCTGGAATTTGCGAGCCCGTCCCAGTTCTCCCAACTCATCGAGTAATCGAGACTTGCCGATGCCAGGCTCGCCAGAGATCAGCACAAATTGGCACTCGCCGCCGACCGCCATATTCAGACGCTGTTGCAATTCCCGCATTTCCTCATCGCGTCCTGCGAATGGCGCGATTGCCGGGCGCTGGACCTGCATGAAACTGGTGCTTATCACCGACTTCATCTGATCGCTATCTCGATGCCCGGACTTATATTGCTGCAGTGACTGGGACAATTCCCCGGCACTGGATGGCCGACTTTCGGGATCCTTGGCCAGGCAGCCAAGGATCAACTCCTCAAGTTCCTGGTCAATTTCGGCACTCTGGGCGCGTAACGACTGGGGAATCTCGTTGACGATTCGATACAAGATCGACATCATCTCGCCAACAAAGGGTACTTTGTTAACGATGCATTCGTAGAGTACTGTGCCCAGCGAGTAGATGTCCGAGCGGGCGTCGATCGCCTGACCATTTACGTGCTCGGGACTGACGTAGGCCATCGTGCCAATAAACACTCCGGTCTTGGTGATCCCTCCAACCCTGTCATTTCGGGCCAGGCCAAAGTCCATGACGCGAACCCTCAGTCCACCGTCCTCCTCCCGGGAAACCATAATGTTTTCCGGTTTGATGTCCCGGTGAATCACTTGACGGGTGTGGCTGTATTCGAGCGCGTTGGCAACCGCCACACCAACGTCGATGATTTCTCCCAATGTGAGCGACTGATCCTTGATAAATTGTCTCAGGCTGGTTCCCTTGACAACTGGCATGACAAAGTAGAGCGAACCGTCATGGTGGCCAAAATCGTAGATCGGGACGATGGAAGGATGGTCCATCTGTGCAACGATCTGGGCCTCGGTCTGAAATCGTTGTTCGGATTCATCCGTCAATTGGCTGGGGGCAATCAGCTTAACTGCCACCTCGCGATTCAGTAGCGGGTCGTGTGCCCCATAAACGACACCCATCCCGCCGCGTCCCAGTTCCCGGCCAATTTGGTAACGCCCGACCAGCTTTTGTTGCCGGGTCGTGATCGTCTGTTTGACCAGTTCCTTCCGCGTAGTGCGCATCGGGTCGGACTCCGGTGTCGGACCGCCAGCGGTACCGGGACCCGGGCCAATCGTATTCGCCTCAAATGCGGAAGGCGGAACGTTCTGCTTCTCTCTGGGCTTGCCTGACAACCGAAAAACGTGTTTGCAGCTGGAACACGCAACTTTCCTGCCCAAGTGATCCTCGCCTATGAAGTGACGCTTGTTGCATCTTGGACATACGCAAGAAAACGGCATTTGCAAACTTAACGCTAACGATTAATGGATGGTGAACCCCACAAATAGTCCGGGTGTTTCCGGTTTATTGCCACTCGGGCTTTCCGGGAACTCGGGACCGCAACATTACGGGAACGCAATCCCAGGCCGGTTATGGTTTCGGTTTCCCGTTTCACCACCGCTGATTACGCGACTGCGGTCCGTACCAGTTGATTGTGCCCAACCTGTTCCGCTGCAGGCAATTTAACGCCATGAAGTCAAAGACGGGTCAAGCATATAACGGCGGATTTCGGCTGTCAATTTTTACGGTACGGGCCTTCTGATTCTGAAGCTGGCCGAATCCCGGGAAGCAGGAAACCAGTAACCGACCGGTAAATGGAGGAGCGAACCCGCAACACCTTGCTGGGCTGTTCCCACCAGTTGTGGACCAGGTAGTACCCCTTAAGGTGCGTACTGCATCCTTTGCAGTGCGGAGCTATCGCACAGATCGAGGCATGGTTCAATACCTAACCCGCGTATCTTGCAAGCTACTCTCGTTCGAATTCTTCGCCGGCAACAATCCATACTCGACCCGTTTTAGGACCCGGGTTGTTGCTCCAGGCGGAAGTCAACAGGAAGTCGATGATCCCGTCACCATCCACGTCACCGATGCCGCAGGCGTCAAATCCCAACGTGTCTCCCGATTGCCGACAAGTCCATGTCCGCAAGAGTTTTCCATCTCCAGCGCAGCTGTAGAGATAAATCTTCCCGCCCGATGGGGCGCCTTCATTGTTTTGCCAGGCACCAATTACCAGATCGCCGATGCCGTCGCCGTCGACATCACCGGCGTCACTGGGTGAAGTCCCGAGACCTTCGCCGGCTACCTCGCCATGGATGGCCAGCAATTCGCTGCCGTCCGCCCCACTATGTACAACAACCTTGCCACCACCGCGGGCCCGGGTGTTGTCGCTGAAATCCGAAGCGTACACGTCAGGAACGCCGTCACGATTCAGGTCACCCGGAAATGAGATGAACATCTGTCCCAGATTGACGCTGTTCTGATCGCCCTCGATGACAAACTTCAGCGTGGGCGTGACATCCTTGATCTCGTAGACGTAGACACGACCTCGTTTGGAGGGTCCCGCGTTTTGCGCACCGATGGCCAACAAAAACTCGCCCTCGGAAACGCGGGCACAACCGGCCGCATTGCCGAATCCATCGCCGGCCCGCTCGCCGCCCAATTCAAAAAACGGTTCAAAAGAGCTTCCCGAATAAGCGATGCCGCGGCCGCTTTTGGCGGCATTGCCATCACCATTCATCTCACCGACGAAAAAATCCGGCGTGCCATCGCCATCGATGTCGCCCAGCTCGCTAACTTCATACCCAAACTGGCCTCCGCTGGAATTGCCCGTCAACGTTGTCAGTACCGATGCGTCCTTCCCTGAATATACAGTGACTGAACCCGTACCGCCCGGTGCGCCGGCCACGAAATCCGGGACGCCGTCGCCTGTCACGTCACCAATTCCCACTGCACTGTTGCCCAGTCGTTGTCCAGGACCGCCCGATACGGCATGCAACAGTTCGCCCGTCGCACTGGAATAGATGTAAACCTTGCCCGCCCCGTTGTTATGAGTCGGCGCCGTCGTGATGAAATCCGTGACACCATCCTTGTCGATGTCGCCGACTCGTCTGGCTGTCCAGCCGAACTGGTCATTGGCGGCCTCGCCGACAAACTTGTGAATTACACGAACTGGTTCGGCAAATGAATCCTCGTCGGACAGCCAATTTGGCAAGAGACTCGTGAATCGCGGATCGTCCTTGATGTTGTCAAAGTCAGAGTCTCCCTGCAGCAGGCCAAAATTGTTAAAGCCCGCCGCAATGGCTTCATCGAGCGCCGCAAACGCCTCGTCCGGTTTGTTCTGCAACGAATAAACACAGGCAATGTTGTACAGGCTGTTGGTTCGGGTGCGCGGGAAAGTTTTGGATCGCTCGTACATCGTCAGAGCTGCGTCGTGTTTTCCCTGGGCATGCAGTGCATACCCCAGCAAGTACCAGGGGCCTGGTTTGTCGGCGTATTTCCCGGTGGCCGGTTCCAGTAACTGTTCCGCTTCGCTGAATTTTTGCTGGCCCAGCAGACTTTGCGCTTGTTGCATCAGCGCGACAAGTTCCGGATCGGGCTGGGTCTGGGCGGTCGCGGCCGAACCGGCCAACGTTGCTACAAAAAAGAAGGCTGCCAACGACTTAATTGCAGGGAATTGATAAATAGACATAACGATACCTGTTCGGGATGAATTACGGATATTCTCTAGTGCCCGAATGGTAGCGCGTTCCTTGCACACAAAATCGGGTTAATCCACGATATTGTCCCGCAGCCAGGCGGCGACCTCGGAAATGAAGTGATGCACGGAGGCCTCGGCAATGCGATGCCCGACCATCGCATCGATGGCCTTGCCCAGAATGCCCAGCGGCGGCTCGTAGTCACCTTGAAAATCCAGCTGCGTTTCCTTGGCGGAAATCGGATAGAAAGCCAGTTCCCCCTTCATCACGGGAAACAACCCGGGTTGTTCTGCGGCTTGCCACTCCAACAACAGCGCTGAACGCGTGTCCCGGTTGTTTTCGACCTGCTCCAGTCCGTACACGTTGATATTTATTTCCTTGCCAATCTCCAGTCCGGCAACGTTAACGTGCAAGCCGGCGGCCACGCTTCCGGCCCGTGACTCGGCAGAATTCGTCGCCGCATGAAAGACCTTGCCGGCGTCGTGTATCAGCAGGTCGCACACCCGTGTGTAAGGATGGTTGACATAGTCATAACAGCGAATGGCGTGTTTTTTTGACATAGTATAACAGGGTTGGTTGAGCCGGGAGTTTTCGAGTGCGCAAGGCCACATCGTTGTAAATCCTCGCACCGAAAAAGTCAAAACTTGCCATGCTTCTGACTGGCGACTCCCTGATACACTGGCGACATGTCCTCCATCGTCAATCCACCAGCTCAGTCTCTGTCCGGTCTTGAATTTGTCGATGGACAATACTCCACACAAACCCAACAACCCGGCTGGTTCGCCCGCAGTTTCCCTTCGATGACTTTTCATTGCCGATTTTTGCGGCGTCTCTGGCGCGCTGGCCGCCTCGCGAAACGCGGATTATACGACGATAGCCAGTGGGTCGAGAGCAGTCTTGAAGTAATGCGTGATCTGGAAAGCGTTGGTGTGCGGTTTGAGATCACCGGTGTGCACCATGTTGCAAATCTCGATCAGCCGTATGTGATGGTCGGCAATCATATGAGCACACTGGAGTCGATCGTGTTGCCCGGTATCATCCGGCCTCATAATCCTGTGACTTTTGTTGTGAAGTCGTCACTGCTCAAATACCCCGTGTTTCGGCACATTATTCGCGCACGCGATCCAATTGTGGTCACGCGCACGAGCCCCCGTGAAGATTTCAAAACGGTCCTCAAGGGCGGTCTAGAGCGGCTGAATCGCGGTGTATCCATCGTGATTTTTCCACAACACTCACGTATGCAACAATTCGATCCGCAGCAGTTCAACACGATTGGCAGCAAGCTCGCTACGCGAGCCGGGGTACCGATCATTCCGCTGGCCCTGCAGGCAGACGCATGGGGCAGCGGCTGGTTTAACACTGACTTTGGTCGTATCCGCCCGGCCAGTCCAGTACGTTTTGCCTTTGGACCACCCGTGTTTGTGGAGGGAAAAGGCCAACAGGCACATCAATCCATCATCAAATTCATCACAGATCGCATCAACGAATGGAAGGCCCACGACAAACTCGATTGATCGCGTCGTATTTGCCCCGCTGAAGAGTTATGTACGAAGAGAATCTTGATCCGTTGCCGGCTGGAGATGCGGTGCAGGCGTTTGCACCTCTGTTTTCCGAAATGCAACGGCAGGGCCACTGGGCTCGCCTGCCATCGGTAACTCCCGATCAAGTCCTGTACTGGGCCAACCCGGAAATTCAGAAATGGCTGGTGCGGTTAAGTCGCCGCCTGCTGCTGCCCGGCAGTGGCATTGTGGCCGTCGACCAACTGGGAAAGCTGGTTGACCTCGCGGCGAATGGGTCGTCTTGCCTCGTCTGTTTCAACCATCGCTCCAACCTCGATGTACCGACGCTATGTGCCTTGCTGCAGGATGCCGGCCATGGGGACTTGTTTGAAAAGATCATCTGGCTCGCAGGACGAAAGTTGCAGGAAGACACTGGACTGACGAGCGTACTGGTACAGGCATTCAATCGCGTGGTGGTGACTCCGCGATCATGGCTAATGGATGGGCGGTCTGCCGGGCAAATACGGCAAGGCCATCTCGTTAATCTGGCCGCGCACCGTGTTGTTCGCAAATTGCGAACGGAAGGCTGGGTGTTCGGGTTGTTTCCAACTGGCACGCGAATTCGACAAGGCAATTACGCCTCGACGCGCGCAGTTCCGGAAACCGATACCTACCTGAAGGCGTTTCAATACTTATTGCCTGCCCATGTCGATGGCTGCACATTGCCGGTGTCGCGTAGTGCCGACATGACACACGAGACTCCGCAAATGGATCGCATGACTATTACCTTTGGTGAAGTCGTTGAAACTGCACATTGGCGTCAACAAGCGGCGAGGCGATTTCCGGCTTTGGATCACCGTGCCGCTTCTGCAAGGGCCATCATGCAGGACATTGCCGTGTTGCGCAACAGCAACGACGACAATTAGGTTCGACACGCAAATCCGGATGCCGGGACATCGAGACTTCTGCCGGGGAAAATGATGTTTCGATTTCTTGTTTCGCGAGGAGCCTCCGCCTCCTCAATCACGAGTCATCTCATCCCATCCGATTCAGTACAGGCATGGAGCTGGCCTTGCTGACATTGGCCAGCTTGTTGTTGATTAATGCTTGATCTCGCAGTTTGGCAAGGCGGTGCGCAGTTGATTTCGCGCGGCCTCGTCCAGTTTCGTTCCACCAAGGGTCAGTTCCTCCAGATTGGTCATCGTGGCCAGATGTTGCACACAACCCGCGTCCAACCCCCTGCAATACCAGAGATTTAGTTTCTTCAGGCCGTTAATTCCGGCAATGTGGCCGATTCCGGCATTGGTAATGGCACGACAGTGTGGCAAGGAAAGCGATTCCAGCGTCTCAATGTTTGAGACAATCTCCAGGATGGGATCAGATATGGAACTCGGCAAGGCCAGTTCGTTAAGTGTCATCAGCTGTGCGAGTTTCTCGTAATCGGAGTCTGCCAGATCGCCGTTTATCCTGACAACGCTGCCGCCCGGCGCGATGCCAATATCAAAGTGGCCCTCTTGTTCCAGATAGTTGGTGCCCTCAATTTTGCATTCCGGTATCGCGCGGCACAATTCAAACAGGCCGCCGGGCGTAACACTCGTGCAATAGAAAGATAATCGCTCAAGTGAAGCCAGCCCGCGAAGTGTAGAGGATACTTCGTTTGAAATTGCAGCACCAGCCAGACTGAGACTTGTAAGATTCTGCAAGTGGCCAAGTTGGGCAACACCCGCGTCGGAAACCTGAACTGCTGCAATGTTCCCGGGATCCGCATAGATGCTCAGCCATTCAAGGTCCTGCAGGCGACTAATCTCGGTCATCGACTCGTCCGTGAGTGGCATTCCGTGAAGACGAAGACCTTGCAGTCCAGACATCGAACCAATGTGACCCAGGCCATCATGCGTTACCGCCATGCAGCCCGACAT
>JBPCVB010000637.1:0-2547 GCA_051010855.1 Pirellulaceae bacterium
AGCAAATGAGTGATTCTCAACGGCATGAAGATCTGTAACACGACCAATCCCAGGATGCCCAGCAGAAATGCGAAGGGCGCCAGTGCGGCGTTTTTGCCAATCAGGATATCGCGACGCCGAACCGGTGACAGAACAAAGATACGAAAGCCACCGCGATCGTAGCCAAACTGGTTTTGAATCATGGTCAGCACGCCGAGCATGGCAAAGGTGCACACGCCGATGGCCGTGAAAGCCCGAAAATCCAGTGGCATGGGAGACTTGGCCCGGAAGACCAGGGTGGCACCCACCAGCAGCATGACCAGAAAGGGACCGAACAAAGCCAGTTTGGCCTCGGGCGCCCGACCAATACCGGCGATCATTCCGGTGGCCACCGCCGATTGGTGTTTGGTTAGCAGCGGCAGATCGCGGCCAACAATTTTGTGAAACATCGGCATTTTTTGTGGCCGCTCGACCTGCTTGCCCGATATTGATCTTGCCGGCTTGTGTTGCGCTACATCGCCACGATACAGTCGCAACGTTGTATTGTATGACCGGTGCAGGCTAAGCCCCGTGATTCCCAGCAGTCCGAGCAAACAGAGCGGGGGCATCCACCATTGACGTTTTGCCGCGGCTTCGATTCCCAGCGGCATCCAGCCAGGCGGAATGACCATGTTGCCAATGCGTACAATGTGGGCCATGGCGTCCATTTCCTGTTGTCGTCTGGCCTTGTTTTGAGCACTCAATTCCTCTTCGCGTTCGTTGAACTCCTCGGCGGTCATTTCGCCGTCCTTGACCATCTTTCGCCACTTGTCCTTCATCTTGGACTGCTGCACCTTGCGTTGTTCGGCTACTTTTTCACGCTCTTCAAAAACAGTCAGGTTCAACAGGTTGGGAACCTGCGACACCATGATGAACACAAACATCAACCCGGCAATGATCGCGCGTTTGTGGCGTTTGTTGACCATCAATGTGGCCAGCCAGCCACGAAACTGATACGTCAGCGCCGTGACCAGCAGGACAAAGGCTCCCAACAAAAACGGAGCGAGGCTCATAGTCCAGCCGTACCAGGTGACCATCGAGAAACAAAAGCCCACCAACACCGGCAGCATCAGAAAAATCGAGATGCTGAAAAACGAGCCGAGATAGTTCATCAGAAACGCGCCGCTGGGCGAAACGGGCAATGTCAGGAATTTGTCAAGCGACAAGGCCTCGCTGCGTTGCAGATCGGTCAGCACTCCAACGCACCAGCCAAACAGGAAAGCAGCTCCCAGTCCGGTCCAAACCAGCATCAATGTGGAAGGCTGCAACTTGTCCAGCAGGAAAGATCCCCCCAGCCACGACACAAAAAACAGGACGATCGATGCGATAGTGCCCAGACCCAACGCGACGAGCGTCACAATGCGATTGGCACGACCCAGGCGTCGCACCTGGTTAACCATCAGTCGCCAGCGTAACCAGAGAACGGTTTTAAATTGGTTCCATGTCACGCTTCGCTGCCCTCCAGCCAACTCAGCTTTTGCGGCGGCTCGTCACTTTGCCCGACCACCTCGAGGAAGATGTCCTCCAGCGAATGGCCGCTTCCGGGGCGCAAGTCAGCCAGTGCAGACTGCTCGACGAGTTTCCCCTCGGCAATGATGCCGACGTGTGTGCAAAGTTTTTCCACAATTTCCAGCACATGCGATGTCAGGAAAACTGTGGAACCGCGTGATGTAAATCCTGAGAGAGTCTCGCGGATGACTCGGGAAGTGACTGCGTCGACTCCTTCGAACGGCTCGTCCAAAAACAGCAAATCGGGGTCTGGCAAAATGGCTGCGGCCAATGCAAGTTTCTTTTTCATGCCGTGCGAGTATTCCAGCGTCAGCTTGCGATGTTCCTGGTCCAGGTTCATCATGGCCAGCAGTTCATCGGACCGTTTCTCGATGACGGACTTTTCCAGGCTGAACATGCGACCGATAAACATCAGGTACTCGCGGCCGGTCAGATTGTCAAACAGCGACAGGTCTTCCGGGACGACGCCAATTCGACGCTTGATCTCCAGCGATTGATCGGCGTCGAACGGATTCATGCCGAGAATGGAAATCGCGCCTTCGCTGGGAGCCAGTAACCCCGTCAGCATCTTAATTGTCGTCGACTTACCCGCGCCGTTGGGGCCGAGGAAGCCGTAAAAGGTTCCGCGTGCCACCTTCAAATCCACGTGGTCGACAGCGCACTGGTCTCCAAACATTCGCGTCAGACCGAGTGTTTCAATGGCGTTGGGTTCCGGGACTGCGCTCATTTAGTAGTGGTTGCCAGGTCTGGTTGATTGCAAGTTCGGCATTCGATTGCCAATATTGGGCGTTAACGCACGAATGGGTAGGTGAATTCTAGTCCTGGAGAAGCCTTGATGGGTATACGCACCAAATTGAAGTTCAAATATTTTCGTGGCAGCATGAAGACTTGGCAGACGTTGTTTGAAGAGGCGGCAACATTTGCCTCCAAACAGGGTGAGCAGAGCATTTTGAACATTACGACAAGTTGTGACCACCACGACGCCGTCGTGACCGTTTGGTACTGGGTGTAATTCGCCAT
>JBPCVB010000638.1:0-3922 GCA_051010855.1 Pirellulaceae bacterium
TGACTGCCACAACTTGTTGGAGAGGACCCATAATTCGTCTCCATTGTGCGGGCTGGCGTGCAGGTGATGGTAGTAAAAGGGACGCTGAGTGATATCAACGTTATCAGTAATTTTGGTCCAGGTCTGACCACCATCCTCGGATTGATAAAGTCCGTTATCTTCCTTCGAATCAATCAGGGCCGTAATGCGATCGGGCATCGTCTTTGAATTGGCTAATCCAACTCGTCCCCATTCGCCAGCAGGCAGGCCTGTATTTCGGGTGAGTTCTTCCCACGTATCACCGCCGTCGGTGGATTTGAAAATGCCGCTGTTGGGACCGCCAGCTTCCAGACCCCACGTTCGACGCAACAGCTGAAATGTAGAGGCATACAGGATGCCTGGGTCATGATCGCACAGAACCAGATCAATGACGCCGGCTTGTTCGTGCTTGAAAAATATTTTTTCCCAGGTCTTTCCTCCGTCGCTGCTGCGGTAAACACCGCGATCGTCGCTGGGGCCAAACGCATTCCCGATAACGGAGATATAGACCAAATCCGGGTTGGTCGGGTGGATGCGGACCCGGGAAATGTTTTTAGTGTTATTCAGTCCAATATGTTGCCAGATTTTTCCGCCATCCGTTGATTTGTAAGCACCGTCACCCCAGGAAACGCAGTCTCGCAATTGCGGCTCGCCGGTACCTGCATAGATGATTTCGGGGTTGCTGGGCGAAACGGCGATCGCGCCAATTGACCCGACGTTGATTTGACCGTCACTGATTGGCAGCCAGTATTGCCCTGCATCTTCGGTCATCCACACACCACCGGACGAGTGGGCGTGATAGAAAACGTTCTTGTTGGTCGGATGCATTGCCACTGCGCAACCACGATTGCCCACATGCGGGCCCACGCACCGCCACTCAAGCGCCTGCATCGATTTGTCAAAATCCTCGGCCTGCAGCGATGCATGTTGACCGAGAATAGAGAGAGAAAAGACAGTTAGGACACAGCAGCAGACGCGCAGTTGTATTGGATTCATCGTGGTTTGAGCACCCATAAGAAAATACAGGTCGCTGGCGGCGACCGACCGTGTAAATCTCGCCCCACAGCTACGCAGGGCGAGCAATCCGAGGTTGACAGGTTACAATATCCGGGCTCCTCGTTCTGGTCATTTGGTGCCAATCACAGGCAAAACCACGTTCGTTCCAAGCCGTTCATAGAAGCCAAATGCCGGAAAGTCCCACGATCGACCGCAGTGTAACCACGGCAATCGTGAAGGCGATTGCCGAGATTGCCGGAAACGTCGAGGAACTTCTGAGCGAATCGGAGTTATCCCGTCTTTGGGCGGATTCATCGGTTACTGAACTGCCTGAGGATCGCGTTTGGCGATTGTTCGAAAGCGCCGCCCGTAGACACGCATGCCACGAAATCGGAGTTTACGCAGGAAGTCATTTGACTGTTCCGGATCTCGGCCCATTTGGAGAACAACTACGTCGTAGCTTGACCTTGTATCAATGCCTGAATCGTTACATTCAAACGGTCACGCGGTACAGCTCCCATGCCAGATTCTGGACAGAAAATGAGAGGGGCTCGCTCTGGTTTTACCGAAAAGGCATCGATCTGATTCCTTGTGGCCAGGAGCAGGTTGAGCAATTCACGGTGCAACTGATGATCCGCATCGTGCAGCTGGCCACCGGCGAGGATTGGATGCCTGCGCGTATTCGCATCCAGGCCGTCGCAGACCATGCCTTTCGCAAGTTGCCGTTGTTGGACAAAACCGAAATCGAGTTCGACTGCCTCGCAACGGCCATTCAGATTCCACAGGTTCCGGGCCTCGAATGCATTGCTCCGGACAAGGATGAACCCGCGTTGGTCAGGCAAATCCGTGACAAGTTTGTTCAAGGGCCAAACGCCTACCAAATGGACATCGACGACATGGTCAGCGAACTGAACGTCAGCCGGCGGACACTGCAACGCAAATTGGCCATTCACGGCGTGGACTGGAGTCAGCTTGTGGAAAAATGTCGTTTTCGAAAAGCTATCCGGCAGTTGAAAATGCCCGAGGTGCCGCTCATTGATCTCGCGCATGACCTGGGCTACACCGATCAGGCAAATTTTGGTCGCGCGTTTCGCCGCTGGGCGGGAATGTCGCCGGCGACGTATCGTCGTTGGCAATTTGCAGATGGCGAACAAACCGATTGAATCCTGTCTTGATGGTTGAACACCGGGCACTGTTCCCAAGCCGAAAAAGTTGCCCGCCTGGTTCCTTCCTTGTGCCTTGCGGTCCAACGACCACATGCCCGCACACAATTCGTTGGGATTCGACGGGTTGCTAACGAGGTCGAGACGGCCTGTGTGTTCGCTTTTTGAACAAGACGTTTTCCTCCGCCTGGCCACCATCTTTCCTTTTTGAGAAGCCTTCCTGATGGGTATTACGACCAGGTGTTGATTTACTTCTGGCGCGTCAGAAATGCCAGCATCAATATCCAGAAGCAGAGGATCAGGTTTTGCACCGGTAGCTGCAGTGCCAGGGGAAAGCAATAGATCAGCACGACCCCGCGAGCGGATCGCTAACTTTCAGTATTTTGGCCTGTAATCTTGTCATTTGCGGCCATCCCAACGAGAAAGATCGTTCATGATGGCGAGCCGCCTGCCCTGCATAACCAGACATATCTTTTTGGTCTAGCAGGCATTTCGATCCAACTCATCAAACTGATTTGAAGTCGGCGACCCAACTCAGATTTGTGTGGCGATTCTCTTGTCCCGCGCAATTGTGTGAAGCACCCAAAGGTAGCATTAGGCATTGGACGCCCGATCCCTGCAGACGTAAGCACGGTCAATGGGAATCTTTCGTGCTTCCCGAATCACAGTACGTGCACTCGGTCGTTGAAAGCACGAAGCCCTTTTCCTCAAGCCAACTGCGAATCCTGAGCATGACCATTGGGCGAGACCAAAAGGGCACTGTGCCAAGCGCTTCCTTGCGGATGGTTTTCCAATGCTGTTTGCACACGGGCCGCACTTTTCGCTTGCGTTTTTTCCCCATCGACGGCCTGCCTTTGCTGGAACCCCATGTAGTGACGCCGTAGATGCTACACAATTTGCCACTGTTGGCATGGGGTGCAACCTGTCACGCCCTGCTATTTAAGATCCTTGTGGTAGCAGAATAGGTTGGATCGTTTTGACATTTTTGCGGTGACGTTCAGGCCATACCAGCACGAAGCGCCAGCGTGTGGGTCCTTCAAAAAAACGACTCGCCGACCAGTGTTTAATGCGGTGACCAGGCAGCCCCACTTGCTTGCGCCGCGTGCTTGTATACCACCGCGCATTGCAATACGTTCAATTGGTATGATACGCAAGACCTTTAACACTGGCGAACCGCTTGCCTACTTGTTGACGTGGACGACTTACGGCACATGGCTTCACGGTGATGACCGGGGCTGGAATCGGCGAGACGAACCGGAATTTCAGCCACCAAACCCGCTCTTTCAGGAAATGGCGGCGTCAGAAATGAAGGAAACGAAATTTCTGTAGTCCGCGCAAAACCGCCGCATCGTCGAATCCACCATCGAACGCCATTGCGAAATCCGCAACTGGCAGTTGCACTCCGTCGCGGTTCGTTCCAATCACATTCACGTCGTACTAACCGCACCGCATTACACACCAGAGCAAGTGCGAGATCAATTGAAGGCGTGGTGTACCCGAAAATTGAAGCCATCACATCCGGGCCGACTACGATTTTGGACTGAAGGTGCCAGTTGTCGCTGGATCAACCATGAAGAAGAACTGGACAGAGCAGTCACCTACGTGGTCGATGCCCAGGACCGGAAGGGCGTCGAACTGGATTAGCACACCTATACAAGCACGAAGCGCCAGCGAGTGGGTTTACCAGTAAAAGACTCGTGCTGACAGAACCCACTTGCTTGCGCTGCGTGCTCGTATGGATGAAA
>JBPCVB010000639.1:0-5888 GCA_051010855.1 Pirellulaceae bacterium
GGGAAGATCCTCATGCTTACGGGGTTGCTCATGATGATTTTGCTGGGTATGGTCGCGCTGGCCGTGGACATTGGCTGGATTCTGGTCGCACGCACCCAGTTGCAGTCAGCCTCGGATTCCGGCAGTCTGGCGGGCGGTACGGAGTTGCTACCAGGCCTTGGCGCCAGCGCATACCGGACACCCGCCCAGGTCCAGGCCAACGCAGAATTGCAAGCGGTACAGTATGTAGCCCAGCATCGCGCGGGCGAAGCAGCCGCTGCCTACATTACGCCGGCTCGCGACGTCACGATGGGCAAGGGCTACCTCAACACGACCACCGGAGCATGGAAATTTGAATGGGGCGCTACACCTTATAACGCGGTAGGGGTGACGACCAGACGCAGCAGTACTGGAACGACTGCCGGCGATGGACCATTGCCTCTGATCTTCGGGCCAGTGCTAGGGCAAAGCTTTTCAGACGTAACGGTCGTGTCCGCAGCCGTGATCCTGCCAGCCTCGGGCATACGAATTCCGCCGGGCAGCGGGTTGAATTCGGGCCTCAGTCCCTTTGCCTACGATTTGGAAACGTGGAAAAAGTATTGGCGCGCCCGCAAATATTATGGGGATAACGGGATGACCCCTGAGGACCTGCAGATAAATAACGATGGGCATCTAATCATGGATTCGCAGGACCTTGATGAAAGCGGGGCCATGAAGCCCTTGTTTTACGAATTGGTCCCGCAGGGAAACTCCGGCAATATGCTAACCCGCCGGATGTTTGACGACAAATACGCTGTGGTGGACCCCCAGGCTGGCGGACCTGACAATGTTGTGGCGGGGCAGGATGGCGTATTGGAGATGAACATTTATCCCATCGCTTCGGAATCCGGTAATTTCGGAACGGTAGACATTGGCGGACTTGACAACTCAACCGCCGAACTGTCGCGGCAGATTCTCACCGGTATATCCGAAGAGGATATGGTGAACTTTCAGGAAAACAAATTCGCCCCCCAACCTGAAGCGCCCGTCGTGCTGCAAGGTGACACTGGCATCAGCTCCGGACTGAGCCTTGCGATTGAGCAGGTCCTGGGGGATTGCAAGGGAATTGTGCTTTACACCACTGTTCAGAACCCGGGCAACAACGCCGAGTATACCATCGTGGCAATTGTCGGTGTTCGATTCCTGGACGTTAACTTTAGGGGATCTCAAAAGACACTTGTGATCCAGCCCTGTAACTTCAAGGATCCGGCGGCAGTTCCAGATTACGAAGAGGAAATCGGCGAGGAAACGACCTTCTTTACACCCTTGATCCTCGCCAGGTAGCAGCACGTTGATTCCATGGATGTAGCCGCCGAGACAACTCAGCCGTTCTTCCCGGCCCCGCTGGATTCGCGAAATGACCTCGGCTCGCTCGACGACGTCATTGTGCAACTGGCGGTCAAGACCGCGGCCCTGACGGCCAATTTCACTACACCATGGATGGTCGAACATCTGCACTTGCCGCATCGCATGGTCGAGGAAGTGTTATGGCAACTCAAGGACGAGAAATTGGTCGAAATACTGGGACAGATTGGGCCGTTGAATTACCAGTACCGGATTACCGGTGCCGGGCTCGATTACGCCAGCCGCCTGATGGACGTTTGCGGATATGTCGGGCCGGCACCTGTTTCACTTGAAGAATACAACAGCTCGGTAATGGCCCAGAGACGGTTGCGTCACGCCACCAGCGTGCAGCAGGTACGCGGGGCAACCTCGGACCTCGTCTTGCCCGACGCGGCGCTGGAGGTCGCCACTCTTGCCCTCGCTTCAAACCGTAGCCTGTTTATTTTTGGTCCACCGGGCAACGGCAAGTCTTCACTGGGTCGTGCACTGCATAATGCGGTTGAGGAATCCGTTTGGTTGCCCTGGGCCATCGCCGTGGACAATCAGGTCATCCGACTGTTCGATCCTCAATTTCACGAAGTGATTCCCGACGCACCGGGCGAAGAGTTGTCTCACGATCCGCGCTGGCTACGCTGTCGCCAACCATTTGTAATGGCGGGTGGTGAGCTCAGGATGGATCAGCTGGACCTCGTTTATGATCGTTCAGTGAATTTTTACGAGGCTCCGCCACACCTCAAAGCCAATTGTGGCACCTATTTCATTGACGATCTGGGCCGGCAACGAATTGCTCCCTTTGATTTGCTGAATCGCTGGATTGTCCCATTGGAACAAAGCATAGATTTTCTGTCTTTGGTTAACGGCAAGAAAATCGAAGTTCCGTTTCAGATGATGCTGATTGTTGCCACCAACCTGGAGACCGACGACGTTTCGGATCCAGCCTTCCTGCGTCGTATGGGATATCGCATCTTCCTGGGGGATCCCGAGGAAGACGATTTCCGAACCATCTTTGAAAAACAGGCTGGTCGACAGCAACTGCAACTGCAATCGGGACTGGTCGACTACGTTTTGCAAAAATACCGGAGCGACCATCGGCAATGGCGTGCATCAGAACCTCGTGATTTGCTGATTCGATGTAGCGATGTTATCAACCTGCGCAAATGCGATCCGCTGATCACTCCCGATATCCTTGACATAGCCTGGCAAGGCTATTTCTCGAACGAAACCAGGTTGGCCTAATCAGGACAGGCTTGCGACCGTCCTTTGCTTTTGCCTGATCGCCTAATTGCTGTCGTGTTTCGTCTGCCAACACCGTTTTGCATGCAGCTACCGTGTCTGCCAGCATACAAGCCTGGACGAATTCTGCTGCAAGCTACATTTCGGTTTTAGCAACAGCGCAAAGATTGCCGAACTTGACGATGATCCGATTGTGTAAGGAGTCAGCGTCGTGCTGAATATTTGTGCATGTCGGACGATGTCGTGTCAACAAGAAGGGGGAATCGACATGACGACTCGCAATCGGTGCGTGTTTCGTTGCGTGCAATACCAAATCATATGGCTCACGTTGTGCTCCAGCCTCGGTTGGGCATGCTTGCCGGCAATTGGACAAACTGGACCTGACCAGTCCATCACTGGTGGTCCTGCAACCAGTCTGGTCGTTCCCCCGTTGGAGCAACGACGTGTTCCCAGCGAACTCGAATACCGCAATCTGGTTCAGCGACCGGATGGCGATCAGCAGTCGATTTCCGGGCTTCTTCAAAACGTCCAGGCAGAAGACGCAACGATCGACGTTATCGTCGGTCGCGGCCGCCTGATTACCCTGCAAGAGCCGCTGGCAGATCCCGAAGGAACGGAAACACCGGTAGTTGCGGTCGGCGATCCGACGGCTGTTGATTTTGATATCCTGCCAAATTCGCGCATGATCCGGATTCTGGGACGGCGTGTTGGTATCACCGACTTGTCCGTCGTAACGGCCAGCGGCAATGCCTACAGCTTCACTGTCAATGTCGTTTACGACCTGAATTTGCTGCGTGCCTACATCAAGCAGCTGTTTCCGAACGCCCATGTAAATTTTGTGCAGATGTATGAACATATCATTGTGGAAGGCGAAGCCTCCAGCACTGATCAGGTAAACCATATTCTGCAGGCCATGAACGCCTTTTTGACTTCCTCGCAGGTAGCGCGAACCGTTGAGAGTCAATCGCAGGCATCTCCGGGTCAGCCACGTCAACCGGATCAACCGGCATTTGGGCTTCCTGATTCTGGTGACCAGGAAGGTGGCAATCAGGACCCCTTTGCCGTCCCGGCAGTTGAGGGCGGAATTGATGACAAACCCGATGTAACGGCCACGCTGCCACCGCCACAAATCATCAACCTGATTCGAGTTCCCGGAGTGCAACAGGTCATGCTGTCGGTCAAGGTCGTTGAACTAAACCGCACAGCCTTTCGCCAGCAGGGTGCCAGCTGGCTTTACCGCGACACATCGGGACGGACGTTTGGCAGTACACTCGGTACTTCGGGACCATTATTCGACGACGATACCGGCAATTTACTGGGCTTGGCGCTGGGTTCGGCCAATTCGGCGTTTGCCATCTTGCCCAATACAACACTGAGTGTCGTGCTGGACACTTTGCGTGCCAATCAAATCATCCACGTGCTTGCCGAGCCCAACCTGATGGCCATGCATGGTCAACAGGCCAGTTTCCTGGCGGGTGGCGAGTTTCCCGTGCCTGTGCCACAAACCGGAACTGGCGGGGGGGGCACCGTATTCACGATCGAGTACAAGGAATTTGGTGTGCTGCTGGATTTTGTGCCATACATCATGGATGACGGATCGATTCGACTGCACGTTGCGCCGGAAGTCAGCACGATTGATCCGTCGCTTCAAGTTGACACTGGGCTCGGCGTCATCCCCGGTCTGGCTACTCGACGCGCCAATACCACGGTGGAATTGCGTCAGGGTCAAACCCTGGCTCTCGCCGGGCTTTTACAGCTGACACTCGAAGCCGATACCACGCGTTTGCCGGGATTGGGCGATCTGCCCTACATCGGACCATTTTTCAGCAACAGCAGTCATGAACGAGTGGAAAAGGAACTGATCATCCTCGTAACGCCGCATTATGTGGATCCCATGGAGCCGCATCAGGTCGGGCCGATGCCCGGTTGTGAAATCAGGGACCCCGACGATTATGAGTTCTACATGCTCCAGCGACTGGAAAGTCGGGCGCCGCACGTGAATTATCGTGCCACCAACAACTGGGACGATCCGCTGGGAATCCGCCGGAAAAAAATGCAGCAATCCGGGCAGATCGTTGGCCCATACGGCTTTTCTCGCTAGTCACACCGTTTGGAAAACAGGGACTGAACAAGCCCATTTGAAAACAGGAGTTTCACTGATGTCTTGCCTGACCCGTATCCGAAAACTTTGCCTTTTAGGCATGCCAATGGCGCTGGCTACTGTCCTCGCATACCCGCTGTATGCGCAAGAGCAGGTCCTGCCCAATCCCGGAGTCACACGCGCGGTCCAGCCACCAGCGGTCCAGCCACCGACAACCACATCGCCGACCTACGCCGTTCCATCACCGGGTGCGACGTCATATGCGACCAGGCCACCGGGTTACGGTTACGCCGGTCAATCACAAGGTGCGGCGTCATACGCAAGCTGGCCGCAGGGTTACGGCTGGAACGCTCAGCAAGGCAACTGTTCTGGCTACTCACAGGGCAGTTTGTATGGTGCTTTCGATATTTTCTGTCTCGAAGAATTCTGCCAATTTCACCATTCCTATTACATGTACGAGCCTAATTTGACTTGTCCCGGCGACGCTCTTTATTCATCGCTGGATGCCCAAATACTCAATGGACGACAAGCTCAACTCGTTTTTCATACTTTTCATTTCCATTGGCATCCGGAAACGCACACATGGGAGCTGACACGTTCCGGCTGGAACAATGTCTATGAACTGGCGCGAATCGTTCCCGTGACTCCTGGAGCGATCAGGATTAGTTCGATAGGTGATCCGCAGGCGGATGCCCAAAGGCTGGAAGTTGCCCGTGGCGCCCTGGCTTCGGTAGGCCTGGCTCAGGCCCAACTGTTTGTCGCAGCACCCCGGGGACCCGGGCTTTACGGTGTGGAAGCAGAGATCATTTACGAACGGCGACTGCAGGGCTCGCCATATGTACGGCCTCCCTCTTCGATCAATCTAGGTCGGGGTCTGTCAAGCCCTTCTTCCGGTTCGCCGAATTCCGGCGGTTCAGCGCGGCCAGGCTCAAACTAGCCTGATTCCTGCTCCCGCAATGAAACAGAACAAAGCAAAAGGACGTGAATAATGGCCGCCAACAGCTTCAGGACATGGCACACAACAGCCCTTGTTTGCCTGGTCAGCGTCCTCCCCATTTCGCTCGGCTGTCAGACATTTACGCTGGGGGATTCCAATCAGCTGCGGCCGGCGGGCCAGATGACGCTAGATACTGCGGTCGCCAACGCGCCTTCCCACAACACGCTTTCCGATATCACGCCTTCCCAAAACACG
>JBPCVB010000640.1:0-6421 GCA_051010855.1 Pirellulaceae bacterium
AATCGACCATGCCCGTAATGACAGACAAGCGTATTCAAGCGGCTTTTCACAAAATCAGCGGCGCTCGCCTTTGCAACCTGAAGGTTCAAAACAACCACGACGAACCGGCAAGGTTCGCGAACAGTTACGAGAAGATTTGCAATCAACGTTTCGCCAATACGAAAACTTTGACTGGTCGTCAGCACCTGCATCGCACTGCAACGGCTGTACCTGTTAGCGGGTAGAAGATCCGTTAGCGTGCGTGAGCCCACCGCAAAACACATTTTGCGAACAGCCCGCAAGGTTTACCCGAGCCGCAGCGCGACCAGGAAATGCCATTACTTCCAGTGCTGGCAATGGCACCGGTTAAGCGGATCGATTTCCTCCGGCGAACTCAGACGATCGCCGGGCCGATACCAAGCTGCCCGATATTCAGTAGCGACTGGAATATGACGCCTGTGTCGGAAAACCGCTCAGCAGCACCCTCCTGACGGTCCACAATTGCGATCGCCCGATCCACGATCAAACCGAACTCGCGAGCCCGATCAATGGCCGCCAGACAGCTGCCTCCCGACGTCACGACGTCTTCCACGACCACAGCACGCTGGCCAGGCATAACCGGCCCCTCGACTTGCCGTGCCGTACCGTGTTTTTTGGCTTCCTTGCGGACAATAAAGCCCTTCAAATCGTGGCCTTGCTGATGAGCCACGGTGATTACGGCGGCCGTGATCGGGTCAGCCCCAATGGCCATGCCACCAACCACGTCAGGCAGGTCGTCGGTCAGCAATTCCAGAATCCCCTCGGCGATCAAATTGGCCCCGCGACCGTCCAGCGTCAATTTGCGACAGTCGAGATAATAAGAGGCCGTTTTGCCGGACGCGAGGGTGAAGCGACCGGTTTGCAATGCGAGGTCCTGTACCAGTTCGATTAGCTGCTGTTCGTCGTACAATGTCTTGCTCACTTCAGGAACC
Source organism: Pirellulaceae bacterium (assembly GCA_051010855.1). Taxonomy (GTDB): domain Bacteria; phylum Planctomycetota; class Planctomycetia; order Pirellulales; family Pirellulaceae; genus CAJQPP01. The sequence continues at coordinate 951 of JBPCVB010000640.1, forward strand.
TGTTTCAGTGACTGATTGAACCAGTTTCCCCGGCCGGTGTCGATGAGGCATCCCACACCCCCCTTGAATATGTCTAATCCAAATCACCGCAGCGCTCTGGTTTTCATGATCGACGGGCTGAGTCCCCGTTACCTGTCGCCGTATGGGTGTACGTGGGTCCAGACACCGGCCATGGATCAATTGACGGCCGAGTCCATCACGTTTGAGAGGGCGGTGGCGGAGGCCGTCGACTTGCAGCTTGTCAACCAGTCGCTGATGAGCGGCTGGCATCCCCTGGCTTGCCAACAAGGTGAGCCTGGTTTTGAAGTGGTTGATGAATGCCGCAAGGCAGACGTCGAAAGCTGGTTGCTGACGGATGATCCGGTCCTGTTAAAGTCTGTGGAACGTCGTCTGGAATCCAGCGGCGGCTTCGATCACATCGTGGCCTTGCCTTCGGCAGCTCAATTCAAGCAATCGGCCGAATCACTCGAAGATACACATCTGGCCAGTTGTTTCGCGCAAGTGATTCAGGATCTGCCGCAACGATCGCCGCCTTTTTTGCTGGTCGTGCATTTGACAAGTCTGACGCAAGTCTGGGATGCACCGCTGGCCATGCGTGAAAGACACCGGGATGAAGAGGATCCCGAAGTCCCCGATTTTGTGGTGCCGCCAAACCGGACGGTGGACGCGACCGGAATCGATCCCGATGAGATTCACGCGATTACCTGTGCCTATGCCGCTCAGGTGGAGACTCTGGACACTTGCCTCGATGTTTTGCTGCAGGAAACGCGGGCCGATGGCATGTTGGACAAGATGCTGGTTTGTCTGACCGGCCTGCGTGGATTTCCGCTGGGCCACAATAACCAGGTTGGCCACCATCGGGATCATCTGTTCAGTGACGCGACTTCGATTCCCGTGATGGTGCGCGATCCGTATTCCGGGCTCGGCCCATTTCGCACGCATGAACTGACAACGTCACGTCAGGTATTGCCGTTCGCCGTCAACTGGATCACCGGTGAGATGCCAGCTCAGGAAAATGGGCAACACGCTTCGCCGTTGCCTTCGCCAGCGTGTCTGGTCACGATTGGTGAATCGACGCGAGCTATTACGACACCAGCGTGGCTAATGATTGACCATGGTTCGACGCAACAACTGTTTGTCAAACCCGATGACCGTTGGGACGTGAATCCGGTGCACGATCGTTGCCGCTGGATTGTCGATGATCTGCTGCAATTGCTGGATATGGCAGCAGAACAGCTGGCGATTAATCAGCCGCTGTCAATCGGATAGCTAGCGGAAGAACTGGTCCACGGGCTGGGATAAACCGCTTTTTCGCTCCCTGCGTTGCATTGGATCGGCAAAACACGGTCCAAATCCCAATCTGCCTAGCCGTTGTTCACATGGGTTGCTAGTATCCGCGACCCAATACGCCGGTACTCATACGGCGGGCGGTCATTTTTTGTTCGGACAAGGAAGTCCGTTGATCGAAGTGCGCTTTAATCGTTTTGGACGATTCGCCGCGCCCCGTTTCAACACAAGGAAGTGGGCGACCCGCTACCGGTGCGTCGTCACCGGCCTGGTCTGGCTGGTTGTTTCGGCGTTATTGTTGACCACTTGGCCAGCCGAAGCCCAGCTGCTACGCGGTCGCGCCGCACGCGCCGCAAGAAACTCACCCGAATTAACCCGATTGCGGATGATCTGGGGTGGCGGTCAGACGCGAACCTGGCAGGGCCAGTTGCGTTTGAGCACAGGAAGTCTGGGGCAGCCAACGGTACTGGGTCTGGAGCCTGATTCAGGATCCGCGATTCACCATTACGACAACCGCATCGAATTGCATGCAATCCGCGCCACGGATTTTTCCGGGTTCGATCTCGATATACTCGCTCCTGCCACTGCCCAGCTAACCATTGAAATGACCAGTGCCGAAGCACCCGGTAATCCGGTGTCGCGCACAATTGAACTATCTGCCTTGCAAGCGGACGGTGCCCAGGTGGCTTTGGATGAAACGGGTAATCGCCTGGACATCCAGCGCGCGCCCGGCGAAGCGATTCCCGTCCAGATTTCGCGACCACATCTCGTGTTCGAGCCGGGTGAGCCGTTCGAGTTTGCGGTCCTGCCGGTTGAATGGACGATGTCCTCCGATCCGGTTTTGCGTTTGCATATGGAGTTGACACGCAACGGCGATGACGAGGCTCAGTGGAGCCAGGTATTCGACTTGCATCGCAAGGGGACGCGGGGGAAATGGTCGGTGAGCCAGCCCGTTTCCATACCGCTGCCGGCCGAACAGGGCGTGTACAACGTGCACTTGGTATTGCGTGACGAGTCGCTGACTTCCCGGCTCAACCTGAATCGCGCAGCCCCCGCCCGCGATATCCAGCTGGTTGTTATTGATACGAACAAATCCGTTGCCGACCCGGGCACGACGGACGTCGCGATGTGGCAAGAGGTCTATGACTCGAACCAGCAACGCAGCCAATGGCTGGAGATGTTGCCCGAGATTCCGCCATTCAGCCTGGCGTCTGACGACAACAGTCTGCGTAACACCAGCGTTCAGACCCGCGAATACGACGGACAGGAATTCACTGAGTTCGCGCCCGGCGGCTGGCAAGCCATTCCACTGGGGGTAGACCAGTTGCATCGACCACACATTGTGGAAATTGAATATCTGGACGAGGGTCCGATGGCTTTGGGCATCAGTGTGTTGCAGCCCGATGGCTCCGGACAGGTAGGACCATTTGGCGCTGATTCGGGAATCAGTATTCCTGGTGGAAATGCGTCAACGGAACCGACCGTGCGTCGTCACCGCATCTTTTTCTGGCCCACACACAAGGCTCCTTATTTGCTGTTTGCCAACAGGCACGCCGAGCGTTCCGCAGCAATTGGCACGATCCGCGTATTGGCGGGTCCCGAACGCCTGGCCGAAACGGTGCCGGTGACCGGTCGCCCCCAGACGCCTTCACGTCAGTACATGGCGTTCTATGAAAAGCCCTTGTTTCCGGACAACTTTTCAGTCGTGCAACCCGTGGACGAGCAATCGGGCCAGCCCTGGCACGACTGGAACTTCTTCCTGGAAGGTGCCGATCGCTGGACGCAGTACCTCAAGGCCCATGGATATACGGGTGCCATGTTGCTGGTGGCTGGCGACGGCAGCTCGTTGTATCCATCGACGCTGCTACAGCCGACGCCGCGATTCGACAGTGGTGTTTTCGCAACGACTGGCGCCGATCCGCTGCGCAAGGATGTTGTTGAGATGTTGTTGCGTGTGTTCCAGCGCGAAGGACTGACCCTGGTCCCGGTCTTCCATTTCAACTCGACGCTTCCGCAACTGGAGAAACTGCGTAACAACCCGCGTAACCCTTCCGGAATCGAGTTGGTCGATCTGCAGGGTATCACGCGAGAGTCAGCATTCCGCGAATCCGCGACTCCCATGTCGCTATACAACCCGCTGGACCCGCGTGTGCAATCCGCATTTGACGATGTCGTGCAGGAATTTGCAGAACGTTATCGCGGGCATGGGGCACTGGGTGGCATGGGTTTTCTGTTATCACAGGATTGCGTGCAGGTTATGCCGGGGCAGACATGGGGCGTGGACCAGCAAACGTTGTCCCGATTCGAGGCAGCGCACAACTTGCCGGAATCAAATGCACCGCCGCAACAGCGAATTGGCGAATTGTTGTCGGGCGAACAGCGTGAGTTGTGGCTGCAATGGCGACAACAACAAATTGGTTCCTGGATTCAGGGCTGGAAACAATCAGCAAGCCGGCTGAATTCAGCGGGCAAGGTGTTCTTGCTGGGCGGCGATCTGTTGCAAACGCAGGACGCTTTTTCGGCTCTCGCACCGTCATTGCGACGCGACAGCAGTATGAACGATGCCCTGTCGCGCATCGCATTTCCAGTTCAAACGCTTACTGACGATCCGGATCTGGTTTTCTTTCAGCCATTTGAAATTGCACCCGAACTGCCATTGGCCAGTTCTCGACTCAATATCCATCTGGATCACGTGACCGATCGACGTCAGACATTTCGCGACATGAATGCTGCCGGAGTCCTGTTCTCGCATCGATATTCGTGGGCCCAGTTTGACCAGCTGCAAAAACAGAAACTGTTTGGATCGGCCCAGAGCCAGCCACTGATGCGATTGCAACCACTGGTAGCGGGTGCCCACTGGAATCGCCGACGGCTGGCTGACGGATTGCTGCAGGGGGACGCCCGTTATCTGGTCGACGGCGGATGGCTGACCAACCTGGGTCAGGAACAACACACGGCAGACATGATCGAACAATTTACGGCCTTGCCCGCGATACCATTCAGCGACGTGGGTGGCGAGGAAAACGCCGACGAAGACAACCAGTCAGCCAATGGCATCGTTGTGCGTCAGGCCAGTTCCGGAGATGCGAATTATTTCTACGCCTTGAACCCGACGCCATGGAAAGTCAACGTGACCCTGCAGCTTTCCAGCCGACAGACGGTCGTCGAATCGCTGGGCACGCACGAGTTTCAATTCGATATCGAAAGCGACCAGCCACAGATCTCCATCGAACTGGAGCCTTTCGATCTCTGTGCTGGATCCGTTGATGCTTCCGTGAACATTGTCAGTTTTGCAGTGCAGGTGCCCGATAACGTGGCCAGTGACCTGCAGGACCGATTGAATGGATTGATTGCTCGCGTTAGCCGCGCGGAACAGGCCGAGCCGATCGAGGTGCTGATTAATCCTGGATTCGAGGTTGGTGACGAGACCGATGATGAATCCGCGGAATTCGGCTGGTATTACGACAGTCGATTGCAGGATCAGGTGACGCTCAGCCGCGGTTCGCCCACACAAGGTGAATCCTTGCTGACCCTGGCCAGCGACGGAAGTCCCACGTGGATTCGCAGCAACGAATTTGCGATTCCTGAAACGGGTCGACTGTCGGTGTCGATGATGCTGCGAACCGACCAGCCGGAGAACCAGCCTCCACTGCGTATTTCGATTCAGGGCAGTGACGGACGGCATGTGTATTACCGATACGGGAATGTCGGAGGTGACGAACGCCGGCTGGACACCGAGTGGCAGGAATTCGCGGTTCATTTCGATGATCTCCCCCTGCAAACGGATCGTCCCGTGCAAATAGGATTTGATCTGATGGGCGCCGGCCAGGTGGATATCGACGGCGTTCGCGTTTACGACCGCTGGCTGGATGAACAGGACAGCCGGGCGATGACCGAGCTGCTGGCGCTGGCCAGATTTCAACTGCAAAACCGTCAGAATGCAGATCGTTGCCGAAGAATTCTGGATGGTTACTGGCCACGATTCCTCGAACAATTCTTCCCCGACGAAACGGTTCAACCACCCGCTGCCGTGATCGCGGAAGAGAATAGCGAAAATCGTTCACCGCGTTCTTCGGCGGTCGACGAGGAAAACGTTCAGCCTCGGCGCTAGTTCAGGCTGGAATCGACCGTGCGATGGCTTGCCAGGCCGCCCGGGAAATCTTCTTAAGAATCTTTTGCGGATT
>JBPCVB010000641.1:0-8236 GCA_051010855.1 Pirellulaceae bacterium
GAACCAGATTCACATCATCGATATTCGCGAAACAGTCCGCGGGATGTTGCGCGCCAAGAAATTCCTGACGCAGGTAGGCGAGGGTGGCAGCCTGATTCTGTTCGTCGGCACCAAGCGTCAGGCCGGACCCGTTATCGAGCGTGAGGCCATGCGTTGCGGCATGCCGTTTGTAAGCGAGCGCTGGCTGGGCGGGTGCCTGACGAACTTCCGCACCATCCGCAGCCGCATGAGCAGGCTGGAAGAACTGGAAGCGATTCGCAGTGGTGACGAACTGGCGACCTATTCCAAAAAGATGCAGTCCTCGCTCAACCGCGAGTACCGCAAGATGTATCGCAACCTGAACGGGATCCGCACCATGAACCGGATTCCCGAAGCCATCGTGGTGGTCGATCCGCGAAAAGAAAAAAATGCTGTTCGCGAAGCCCGTACGCTGGGCATCAAGACCGTGGCGCTGATCGACACGGATTGCGATCCGGACACGATCGATCTGCCGATCCCAGGCAACGACGACGGCATTCGTTCGATTGAAGTCGTCATCCGCCACCTGGCTGATTCCGTGCTGGCCGGAACGAAAAACCTCAAGGTCACAAAGGAGAAGGAAGAGGCGGCGGCCGCCGCAGCACAACCGGCACCGGAAAAGGATGCCCCGGCCGAGGTCGCCGCCGCCGCCACCGCCGCTGAAGCGCCTGCGGCCGAAGGCTAGGCGAACCTCCTCCTCCAATTTCGATCATCAACGAACAGTAACAGAAGGGATAGCATGACTACGATTACAGCCAAAGATGTCGGTGAACTGAGAAAGGCAACCGGCGCTGGATTGATGGACTGCAAAAAAGCGCTGCAGGAATCCGACGGGGATTTCGACGGAGCCGTCGATTACCTGCGCAAGAAGGGACAAAAGGTTGCCGAAAAGCGGGCCGACCGTGAAGCCAACGAAGGTGTTGTCGTCACAATCATTAACGACGCCGGTAACAAGGCGATCGCTATGGCACTGGGATGCGAGACCGACTTCGTCGCCAAAAACGAAGACTTCGTCAAATTCGCCACCCAGCTCGCACAACTGGCCATGGACAATAACGCGGGCAGCAAGGAAGAATTGCTGGCCTTGTCCTTCGATGGAACTCCCGTGAGTGAAAAGCTCATCGAGCAAACCGGCGTGATCGGTGAAAAGCTTGAGCTGGCCGACTTGCAGGTCGTCGAGGGCGACAACATCGCCAACTACATTCATGCCGGCAGCAAAATCGGCGTGCTGGTCTCGTACAAGGACGGCGGTCATGCGGAAGGCCCCACGTTCTTCCGCAGCCTGGCCATGCATATTGCGGCCATGAACCCGTCGATCATGCATCCCGATGAGTTCGATGCGGACTTTGTAGCCAGGGAAACCGAAGCGTTGCAGGGCCAGATCAAGGTTGAGAACGAAGATCGCGCCCGGTTGGGCAAGCACCTGAGAAACGTTCCTCAGTACGCCAGCCGCCGCCAGTTGACGCCCGAAGTCATGACGCAGGTTGAAGAGGCCATCAAGGCGGAACTGCAGGCCGAAGGCAAGCCGGAAAAGATCTGGGACAAGATCATACCCGGAAAAGTCGAACGCTTTATTGCCGACAACACGCTGCTGGACCAGCAGCTCTGTCTGCTGAGTCAGTTTTTCGCGCTGGACGACACCAAGACTGTCGAGCAGGCGATCAAGGATTTCCACGACGACGCGGAAGTACTGGCTTTCAAGCGAGTCGCTGTTGGATAGTTTCCAGGCCCCGGCATTTGCCCGGGGCTTTTTTTTGGCCGCACTGGCCACTGCATCTGTCCGGATCGTGTCCTCCACCCTGAAGGAACTCGGCCCAATGATTACACTGGAACCAAAAGGCACAAGGGCATCGATATGAGTGAAGCATCGACCAGTGGTTATCATCGCGTCGTGTTAAAGCTTTCCGGAGAAAGTTTTGCACGGCCGGGCGAACGTGGCATCTCCATGAACGAGGTGACTCATATCGCAACCCAGATCCAGCAGGCGGGACAGTCCGGGTGCCAGATTGCCGTGGTCATTGGCGGCGGAAACATCTTGCGGGGCAGCCAGTTCACGGCAACCCAGGCCATCGTCAACGAGGCCACGGCTCACTACATGGGTATGTTGGGAACAGTGATCAATGGACTGGCACTGCAGGACGCTCTGGAATCGGTGGGCTGCACAACGCGACTGATGAGCGCGATTCGCATGGACGGCGTGTGCGAACCATATATTCGTCGCCGGGCACAACGGCACCTGGAAAAGGGCCGCATCATCATCCTTGGCGCCGGAACCGGTGGACCGTTTGTCACGACTGACACAGCGGCCGCCCTCCGTACCCTGGAACTGGATGCCGACATTTTGCTCAAGGCGACGCGGGTCGACGGGGTGTACAGCGAAGATCCTGAGAAGAATCCGCACGCGGTCCTGTATTCCGAACTGGACTTTGGCACCGTGATTGAAAAAGGCCTGCGGGTTATGGATCAAACGGCTATTGCCCACTGCATGGAGCACAATAAACCGGTGATGGTGTTCAATTACCTGAAAGACGGTAATATTCAACGAGCTGTCGGTGGCGAAAAAACCGGCACGCTGATTTCCAGCAAGGTAGCCAGCGTCTCGACAGCCTAGCGGACACAACAGGCCACTCTCGGGCATAACCACAGGAACACGAATATGTCAGTCGACGAGATCCTTCTGGATGCTGAAGATCGCATGGAAAAAGCGATCGAAGTCCTCAAAAAGAACCTCAGCGGCATTCGCACCGGTCGCGCTAATCCCGGTCTGGTCGATAGCCTGCGTGTCGACGTTTACGGATCACCGACACCGATCAAGCAAGTTGCATCGGTCGGTGCTCCCGAGCCCACCCAGATTGTCATCCGGCCGTACGACCAAAATGTGATCAAGGAAATTGAAAAGGCCATCGTGGCGGCCGATCTCGGATTCAATCCGCAAAGCGATGGCCGTGTGGTGCGAATCAATGTGCCGGCCCTGTCTACTGACGTTCGCAAAAAGATGGTTTCGCGAATCAAGGATCTGGCCGAGGATGCCAAGGTCTCCATTCGCAATGTGCGACGTGATGCCAACAAGGCTGCCGAGCAGGCTGCCAAGGACAAGACCATCAGTGAGGATCAACGCGACGACATCAAGGATCAGGTACAGGATCTGACCAAGAAATTTGAGGAGCAGGCTTCCACGTCTGCCAAGACCCGTGAAACGGATGTAATGGAAGACTAGACGGCGGTCCAGACTTGAATGAGTTCATTTAAAATAAAAGAAGGGTCCCCGCTCGCCGCTACAGGGAACCCTTCAAAGTTTGGCTGTCCGAAGCCTCGGACCGAAGTCCTTAGCTCGGAGACCCACAGCCATTGAGTGATATCGTCCGCCGTGTAATTTTTACTTTGAGAGAAAAACGCGACGGGAGCATTCGTCGCAAGTGTCAAAGTTGAACATTTCCGATTCTGTTAAAGTTTCAGTCTGTAACGAAAATAACCCGCATTTCAGGACGGTTTATGGGTAATACCGCCAAACTTGCTCTCGAAGACGGCACGGTCTATACCGGCCAATCGCTAGGTGCCACAGGTGAGACCTCCGGCGAAATTGTCTTTAATACCTCGATGACGGGCTATCAGGAGATCCTTACCGACCCCAGTTACCGCGGTCAGATCGTTACCATGACGTACCCGCAAATCGGCAATTACGGGGTAAATGAAGAGGACGTGGAGAGCTGGAAACTGCATTTGGCTGGCTATGTCATACGGGAACTCAGCCGCATCGCCAGCAATTTCCGCTCCACTGGCGACCTGAATCAGTATTTGGCGAAACATGGAATCGTCGGTATTTCAGAAATCGACACGCGCCGACTGACCCGCCAGATCCGCACCCAGGGCGCAATGAAGGCGGTCATCTCCACTAACGACCTGGATGACATCAGTCTCGTGGACAAGGCCCGCAACAGCCCGGGCCTGGTGGGTCGCGACCTGGTTCGCGAAGTCTTGCCCGCTCAACCCCAAAACTGGAACGAGCGACTGAGTAACTGGTGGGACTTTTCCGCGGCCAGCGTCACTGGAAACTACGAAACCCAACCTCATCTGGTCGCGCTTGATTACGGCATGAAACGTAACATTGCCCGCCATCTGGTCGATCAGGGATTTCGCGTGACCATTCTGCCCGGGACGGCGACGGCGGAGGAAGTTTTAGCGCTGAATCCCGACGGAGTTTTTCTGTCCAATGGACCCGGCGACCCGGAACCATTGACCTACGCCATCGATACGATTCGGATATTGATGCAGAAGTTGCCGGTGTTTGGCATCTGCCTTGGTCACCAGTTGCTGGCGTTGGCATGCGGAGCGACAACTTTCAAACTCAAATTTGGTCACCGCGGTGCAAACCAGCCCGTGATGAATTGTGATACTGGCCGGGTCGAAATCACGTCGCAGAATCACGGATTCGCTGTCGAAGAGTCTTCGCTACCCGATTGTCTGACGATCACCCATCGCCATTTGAATGACGAGACGATCGCGGGCATTCGCCACAAGGAGTTGGCGGTGATGGGCGTGCGGTACCATCCCGAGGCTTCCGCCGGTCCACACGACAGCCATTACTTGTTCTCGCGATTCCGGGAGTTGTTGCTGGCCAACACACCGCATTCCCCGATTTCCTGACTGGACCCGCCACCAGGCTCTGATTGGCCCTAAAAAACCGGCGAAAATCCCCTTTTTGCCGGGATTGACCGGCAATCGCTCTTTTGCCGTCGCGCGGGTTCTTCTAAAAGGACACCGCGAATTCCTGCCCTCGCGGCAGCCCTGATAGTATTCGCGCGACAGCACCATACAATAGCGACCTCATCAGGTTGAACATCCTCCGATCCATCATGCGACGAAGCGACCTCAAACTCGTTTCTCTTGTTGCAGCGACCGCGCTGGTCGTTTCGATGCTGTCTGTCGATCTCCGCGCCGAAGACTTCTACGTGAACAATATCGTGGGCGCGGACACAAACAATGGAAAGAAGTCCACCGATCCTTCGAACAACTCCGGTCCATTTCGCACGATCGCCAGGGCATTACGAGGAGCCCAGCGAGGCGACCGGGTTTTCGTCGAGAAAACAACTCAGCCATACTATGAATCGCTTGGTGTTCAGGGTGTGCGTAACAGCGGCACCGACTACATGCCCTTCTCGATCATCAGCAACGGAGCCATTCTCGATGGTTCTCAGCCGGTTGATCCGGGTGCCTGGGAACATTACGGCGGAAATGTGTTTCGGTTCATGCCTCGATTGAAAAGTCACCAGCAGCTGTATCTGGATGGCAAACCGGCCGAGCGAGTTCCGGCCCGGAAACACGGATTTGTACCGGGACTGGAGGCCGGACAATGGGCGTTAACGGGCGGCTGGATTTACTTTTGTGTGGCAGATGGTCGTATTCCCGGGAATTACGACCTGCGTTATTGCGCAGAGCAAACAGGTATCACGCTCTATGAAGTCGACAATGTCGTGATCGAAGGGCTGGTAATTCAGGGCTTTCAACTAGACGGCGTGAATGCCCATGACGCAGTCACGCAAACCATCGTGAGACAATGCAACCTGCGAGGAAACGGCCGCAGTGGTCTTTCTGTTGGCGGCGCGGCACGTTTGGCGGTCGTTGAAAGTATCGTGGGGGCCAATGGTGCTGCCCAGGTACGCAGTGAAGGCTATTCGCAGGTCTTCATTGAGAATTGTCGACTGATCGAGTCTCGCCAAACCGGACCTGCCATGGTCAACGATGGCGGCCGAATCGCCGTCGATGGCAAATGGCAATAGGCTGAACGGTCGAAGCCAGCCCGTTACCGCGACCCGCTTGATGTCGACATGATTGTCGCCGAATCATCAGACAGGGACCACGCCTGGACCTGCTCGTCGGTACTGAGAATCACCAGATAGTGGTGATCCTCGGCCACCAGTGCGATTCCTCGCAACTGAGCTCCGGTGGCCCATGTATCGACCAGCCTGCCGTCGTCGCTGATCAGCCTGATTGATCCATCTGCCCCGGCGATCGCCCAGAATCCGGCTCGCGTGCCGGCGCGGTGGGCGAATGCAATCGACTCGATCTGTGTATCGAATCGTTGACTGCCGACGGGCACTGACCATTTCTGCTGCAGCTGGTGATCCAGCCCTACGGCAGTCCATTGCCCCTGACGATCTGTTCCGATAACGCAAATGGTCATCTCACCGCGTGCATCTACCTGAACCGATATGTGCGTCGCGGCAAGCAGATCCGTTTCGATAGTCACTTTCTCTGGCGCACCATTTTCCCAAGCCTCCAGATTGCCGGCGGTATCTGCCAGCAGCAAGGATTGTTTGCCGCTTGTCGCGCGAAAGATGGCAAAGGAACGAAGCGATTGGGGGGTCAGCGTGCGTGATTCGTTCGTGGCATCAAGTTCGTGTACCTCGGTGCCTCGTTCGCCGGTGAATGAGACGATCAGTTCATCCTGGCCATCGGCATCGACGTCAAACAGGTGCGCATCACGAATACGTTGTTTGGAAAGGCCGGCATTGACATTGCACACGATATCTAACGAGTCGTTCAGGACCCGGACCGCTCGGCCCATCAATGAGAACACCAGTATTCGCTCTGGTTGCATTTGCCCGCGGCGTATGATGTTCGCTGATTCTTGCTTGTCCAGTTCCAGGACCTGTTGCTGAAGTACGCGACCGTTGTCACCCAAACTGGCCAACGTGCGCCATCCATCCAGCACGATCACTCGCTCAGAGCTCGCCAGAATATTGCCAGGTTGTTGCAGCGAGTCGTTTTGCCATAACGGTTTGATATCAAATCGGGTTGGTGCGGCAGTGGCCACCAGCAGCCCGTCATCGCCGGTGATTGGCCCATTGATCAGGGCTTCGACCAGCAGTTCCTGGTACAGATCGAGAAGGGATTCGTAATCGCTACGCATTTCGTCGGCCACCTTTTCGCCCGAACGAACACGCAGCATGACCGCCGCGATCTCTTCTGGCGACAACGGGTCATCCAGCATGTTCTTGACATACTGCAGCGCACCGTCGCGATCGATGATGGCGAGGGTCGGCCACGATTCCAGTCCTGCCAGCCTTCCTCCGGCAAACCCAAAGTCGGCGACAACAACCGCACTTGTTGTTTGGGCGATCCCGGTCAATCGTTCGATGGTTTGTGGATTACCGGGCAACTCTCCTTCGATCGACTCGACACGCATGATGTTGTATTCCCGGCCACGCAACCGATCGGCTACGGTTTCGATCGTTGCGGCCAATTCCGGTGTCAGAAATGCATGATTGGTCCAAAACAAAAGCGTGACCTTGCCGCTCCAGTCGTCCTGGTTGACAAGTTCGGTGGCAGTATCCCGCAGTTGCAAATCAGCAATGGAGTTGCCGACTTCGCTGGAAGGAAAGGGTTGGGGGACAGCGACAAAATGGCTGACGATCCGGGCATCGTGCGGGACATCGACCGTGAACCCGGATACATCCTGGAACTCGTCAAACGTTGCTCCAGCAAATCGGGCCGTCAGTGACAGGCCCTGAACTTCCGGGTTTTGCTGCAATCGCGCATCGAGCAACTCAGCCGGGTATGAAATGCTTTGCAGCAAATAGGCATCGGGATCAATCAATAAATGGTAAGCGAGCTTGTCATGTACGACCGTCAAGCGAAGACTCTTTCGGCCTTCAACCATTTCTTCTGCGACGCTCTCGGCAATGCCCTGTTCAAACCATTGCGGCATGCCTTGCCCGGTTAGCAACCCGACCGTGATCGGGAAAAAGGCATCGTCACATTCCGTCCTCGCGGCATTGACGGGTAGTTCTGCGTGGCCAGAAATGTAATGGCGACAGATGCCGTCCTGAAACAACTTTTCCAGCGGGTAACTGCCCTGGCACGGGTGAACTTGCCACTGATTGTCGAGATTTGCAGATCCGAAATCGTAAACGAAACAGCCCAGTTGCTGTTGGTCAGCTCTGATACGAGCTTCATAGAGGTCTACCCGGAGCCCGCGATTACGGCCGAATTGCACCGACCACTGGTGGGGTTCATCCATATAACGGCCCTGCAGCCGATAGCTTAGTTCGAGTGTGGCCCGGTCCGAGTAGTGATTCGTTGTGGCATATGCCCGGCGCAAGCGATCGAGGATCTCCGCGGCCGATATCTCATCCGCAATTTGTTGTTCCGTGGCCGCATCGCCGACCTCGGTTGGCTGTTGCTGGCAACCGCTTGTTGTTGCGAGCCACCATCCGAT
>JBPCVB010000642.1:0-8967 GCA_051010855.1 Pirellulaceae bacterium
GCAGTTCGTTAGCGGACGGGAAAAGCCGTTTCAAAACCCACTGTCGAGGATCGCTCCGCGATCCGTCACGGCACTTTCCTTTCGGATCGCGGAGCGATCCCCGACGATCAAGGGAAACTACGTCAAGTGGATTGCGGCTCGGACGGAGCCTCGCCCTCCCCATTGATTGGTCAGCAACGTCTTACGGCGGTGTGGATGAGCGTTCTTCGAGATAACGCAAGACTTCGCTGGGCTTCAAGGCATGCGTTCCGTTGCCGGTACGAACAAAAAATGACTCGTCATTGTCGCGGCGAAAGAATACGGGCTCGCCGGAAGGAAGCACTTGCACTCCCAGCAATCGACGTGATCCGGCGTCATATATGGTCGACTGAACACGAGGCGTGACTTCTACACCCAGATACTGCTTTACCAATCCATTCCAGTGAAGCAGTAACTTGTCCTCGTTGTCAAAGTTGTCGGTGTCCAAACCGAGAGGTTGCCCTGCGTCATCCACACCGACCAGCAACACGCCGCCCGACGTATTCAGGTACGCGGCCACCGTTTTCAGGCAGGCGTTCTCGAGTTTCTTGTCAGGCTTGTTGGTATGCAGATTCCAGCGCAAGGTGGATTTGAACTCCAGCCGATCACTTTCGCCCTGGCCAAGCAAAACGGCGATGTCATCCTCATCGAATTCGCGAAACCCGCCGTCGATGGAATTTTTGAGTCGCTTGTTTTCGTGCTTCAGGCGACGATGCTGGTGCCACGTGGCCAGATGCTGTCGAACGCGGGCCACAACTTCCTCGAACTGAAAAGGTTTTTCGATGTAGTCAACGGCACCGAGTTCCAGCCCCTGCACCTTGTCATCGACGCTGCCACGAGCTGACAGAAAAATCACGGCGCATTGACTGGTCTGCGGATCGGCCTTGAGTGCTCGACACGTGTCGTAGCCATCCATCCCGGGCATGTTAATGTCCAGCAGGATGAGTTGCGGGCGGGCATTTCGGGCAGTCTGCAGCGCTTCCTCACCTGACTGGGCAACCAGCAACTCGTAGCCTTCCTCCTGGAGCGCCGAAAACAGCACCTGCAGGTTGGCGGGGTTGTCATCTACCAGCAACAGACGATCAAGTGTAGGCGGACCGGACTCAGTCACTTGCGGCCTCCAATTGGGATACCAGCTTTTTCAGTCGTGCGAAATCAAATGAGCTGACGCATTCGTGGATTTGTTCACCCAATTTATGGGTAGAACCGTCGGCCTTCAATTCCATTGCCACACCGGTGATTGCGGTCAGGTTTTTGATTTCCAGCGCCTGTTTGAGCCGGTCGAGGTTTTCGGCGGAAAGCGTTGGCAGTTCATTGTGTGCTGTGTCGTCGGCAGTGGATGATTCGGCCACAGCGACAGCATGTTCTGATTCGAACTCTATTTGCACATGTGTTTTCAATTTTTGCATCAGATCGCCAGCCCGAAACGGTTTTCCGAGGAAGTCATCAAAGCCGGACTGGATGGCCTGCTGGCGGAACTCGGGAAACACACTGGCCGTCACCGCGATGACTTTCATGTGCTTCAGTTTTTCATCGGCGCGAATGAGTTTCAGTGCCTCGATGCCGTTTAGCCGTGGCATGCGCACATCCATCAACACCAGGTCGACGACTCCGGCGTTCGCTCGCAATTCCTCCAGCGCGTTTTGCCCGTCGACAGCAAGCAATACATCGAAACCGGAACTCTCCAGCAACGACTTCAGCACTTCGCGATTGGTGTCACGATCGTCGGCTACCAGAATGGTCGATCGCTGACCGGGTGCCAGCCGCAATGGCTCGTCCCGCGTCTCGCCATCTCCTGCCAGCGCGGTAGCTTCGTCATGGGGTGCCTCGACCAGTGGCAGCCGAACCGAAAACGTGCTGCCTTCGCCGGGCGTACTGGTGACGGAGATGCCACCATCCATGGCTTCGGCAAGGCGTTTGCAGATCGAAAGTCCGAGCCCCGTTCCACCTGCGTCCTTGCCAGCTTCGACCTGACGAAACGCGTCGAAAATTACCTGCACTTCATGCTCACTCATTCCGATCCCGGTATCGATGACTTCCAAATGCAGGGTTCCGGTCGGCGACTCGGCAATGCTTACCGTCACACTTCCTTGTTCGGTGAACTTGACGGCGTTTCCAGCGAGGTTGATCAGTATTTGACGCAATTTGGCAGCGTCGGTGACGATACACTGGGGAACTTCGGGAGACACGACCATCTCAAATTTGAGACCCTTACCCCGGGCGCGTTGCCCGACGATATCGCCGACGGCTTGCAACAGCTTGTGCAGGTTACAGGGCTGTGCGTCGACTTCGACCTTGCCCGCCTCGATCTTGGACAGGTCCAGCACGTCATTGATCAGCGTCAACAAATGCTCGCCACAATTGACGATGGATTGCACGTGGTTGCGTTGCCCGCCGGTGACTTCCGAATCGCGTTGGAGAATCTGTGCATAGCCCAGAATCCCGTTCAATGGCGTCCTCAGTTCGTGACTCATGTGTGACAGGAAATCCGACTTGGCGCGGTTAGCACTCTCGGCTGCTGCTCTCGCTTCCTCGGCCGCTTGTTGCGCCTGTTGCATCGCCATTTCAGCTTGCTTGCGCAGCGTGATGTCCTGGTAGGCGCCGTACATGTACCGGGTTTTTCCATCATCATCGCGGACGATCTTTCCCATGGCATGCAGCCAGATGATTTTTCCATCAGCCGGACGTTTGTATGCGTAGGTTGACTCGTATTGTTCATAGCGCCCCTCGATGGCTCCCTGATAGCGCTCGTTGGTCAGCTCCGCTGTCTCGGGATTGGCTTCCACGAGGCGTGCAAACCATTCATCCTGCAGATGGTAACGCATGTCGGATTTGAGCGGTTCGCCGAGCATACGCGCCGCGCGTTCCGATTGGTGGTAGTAATCAGGGTCGCTGTAATCAACATGCCAGTATCCGCAGCCGGTTAAGTCCAGCGCAATGTCGGATAGAAAATTGACTCGCTTCATCTCCTTTTCCATGCGTTTTCTGTCCGTGACATCGCGAGCAATTCCCACGTACGTTGGCGATTCACCCTGATCCATGGGATTGACGGCCACTTCCATGGGAAAGGCCTCGCCATTTTTTCGCAGTCCGACGCCTTCCTGGCGTTCGCCGCGTAGTTTGGCCAGTTTCGGTTTCACGTCTCCCTCGACGCCCTGGACAAGAACCGCCACGCTGCGTCCGATGATTTCCTCTTCGCCATGGCCAAAGATCGATTCGGCGGCCTGATTAAACGACAGCACTCGCCCCTCGGAATCCAACGCAAAGATTCCGTCGGCTGCGTTGGACACAATGGCATCCAGCCGGCGTTCGCGTTCTTCAACCCGTCTGATCAGGGGAGCGTTGACCCACACCAGCAATAATCCTCCACCGAGAATCAACAATACTGCTACAGCAAGTGCTGCCTGTCCCGCGCGGACAAAAGGTCGGCGAATTTCTGCCAGATCGATTTTGGCAACGATACCCATACCCAGTACGCCAACCGGTTCGTAGGCCGCCAGCACTGTTACTCCGCGATAGTCGGTGGAGATCGTTGTCCCTGTTTCGCCGGACAGCGCAAGTCGCATTGGTTCAGCGAGTGGCGATCCCTGGTAGGGTATCCGCAATGACTGGTTTTCGATCGCGTGACGCCGCTCGAACAGGAACACCATCTCATCGCCTTCCAGCTTGGCCATGGTGAACTCGCCAGTTTCTCCCAATCCTGACTGATGCCGATGCGCGTCGACGAGCTGGCTGATTGTGGCGGCCGATGATCCACCTTCGACTTCCTGACTGTAGGTACGGTCAAAACGAGCCACAGCTTCAATCAGTCGAGCCTGAGCAGATGTTGTTTCAACCAATCGCTGCCTTTGTTGCTCAAAGGATGCGCTATACAGCAGGTAGATAGCGATGGCACCCACGCAAATCGTAAGGATCGACATGATGCCCAGGGAATACAGCAGAATCTTGCGGCGATTCTGTGAAGCATCAGTCCATGTATCGGTCAACCGGCTGCCGTCTTTCGATTGATGCGGCCCGGCCTTGCGTCGTAACTGCTGATTCCACACCAGGAAGGCTGCCAATAAAGCCATGGCCAATACGGTGCTGCCAATTGCCAGTCCAAAAAAGAGACTGTCCTGCTGGGCGATCAGCAGATGATTCGCCACTGAGGAGTTGGTGCCGGTGCTCATAGGGTCGTCGATGGTTGGATGCACGATTGATTCGTCCAAACCACCATTCTAGCTCGTTGCCGGCAACTTCTTTAGCCACGGGATTATTGGTCTCTAACAGGTGACGATTTGGTTAGCGGGGCAAGTTCGCGTAGCAACCAGCGAGTACCGCTGCATATCGTCGTTTCAAAGGGTCAAATCTTGCCCGCCGGGATTGACGCAGCCTAACAGTTGTCAAAGTTTGCCGGTCGTAGTACTTGAGCGACCCGCTAGCGGCCGTTGAACCGTTGTTGGCCGGCATTCAATGGTTCGGTTGCGGAAACCTTGCCGATCTTTCCTCCAATAGTGGTCATTCCGTTCGCGGGATGTAATTGGGGAAATCGGTGAACGACCAGTCAACGAAAATTCGTTTACTCGCATTCGGTGCGCTTGGGCTGTGTGTCCTGCTTGGCGGCTGCCTTGGCCCATGGGGAATACGCAAGAACCGTCCGCAATACAACGAAGCGATCAAGCTAACCAGTGAGCAGGAACTGCTGCTCAACCTGGTTCGTTTGCGCTATGACGAAGTTCCGTTCTTTTTGTCGCTGGACTCGGTCGCATCGCAGATGGCACTGACGCCCGAAGCGGGATTTGAGGGTGAGGCGGATAGCGGCAAAGTACGGTACTTTGGCAAAGGTAATTTGTCGTTTGAAGATCGACCCACCGTTACGTATACGCCGCAGGACAATGCGGACTTCGTGCAATCGCTGTTGACCCCGGTTGATATCGAGAACCTGGCGTTGCTGGCACGTCTGGGCTGGGACAACGAACGCGTATTCAGACTGATCATCAAGCAGATGAATGGCGTCGAGAATGCCGTACTGGCCGGTGGACCCGTGCCGGAATCTGTTCCCGTGTACGCTGAGTTTCATGAAATTGCCCGGTTGCTCAGCGAGCTGCGAGATCGCAACTTCACCGATGTCGCAGTGATTGAGCAGCCGTCTGTGGTTGCCACTGCACGCGGTGTTGAGAAACCCAGCGGCGACCAGATCGTTCGCGCTGCCGAGTCATCACTCAGTATCGATGCCACGGGTAACGCAGTTCAAGTAACGCAACCTGACCGTCAGCTTATGGCCACGCTCAACCCGCAAACCATCATGACTCCCGAAATTCAACAGTTTTGCGAAATGCTGCGTTTGCGTCCGGGCCTTCCAGAGTATCGCATTGTTTCTTCATCCAGCGGCCATTTCGATGCCATTAATTCGCTCGAAGGCATTGACGAGATTCGTGTCAGCACCCGGGCGCCGCTGGAAATCATGTTCTACCTGTCAAAGGGAGTGGTAGTGCCGGGCGAGCATCTGGAATGCGGATTGGCCGCCAGTACCGCCAACTATGACGGCACGCCGTACAACTGGCACGACATCGTAGGCGATCTGATTTGCATCCAGGTGTGCGACAAAAAGCCCGAGGCCCGTCTGGCCGTCAAATACCGGGACCACTGGTTCTATATCGACGATCGAGATCAAGTATCCAAACGCACGCTGTTCATGCTGATTGCCATCATGGACGTTTCCCGCGTCGAGGGCCGTGGCGAAAAGCCGGTGCTAACCCTGCCGCTTTAGTCTGCCGACGCTTGCCTCAACGACCCGAACCGCGTCCTGACGAACTGCTCTTTCGCGACGAATCGCCTTCGTTATCCATCAAGCGGGCCATGTACATCATGGTTTGGGTTTCTGCGGCCGAGGCAGTAACCGGATAAATGTAACCGCCGAACACGGGCGTAATTTTGGTCTCGTACCCATACGACTGGAAAATCATGGCACCGTTGTTGGCTTCAGCCCACGTCTCATAGGTCGTCCAGTAGTGCCATTTCATGTACGTGCCTTCGACAATTGATGTTGTCGCGCCGGGCGGCAACAGATTGTGCTCGTAGAGCTTGAATTCCCACAACGTGGCATCGGCGGTACTGTAATAGGTGCCGTAGATGTAGGAAGGACCATCGTTCGGGTGGATCCAGATTTCCCACTTCGGGGCTTCAACCAGAACGTATAGCGCGTAATCGATGTCCCAAATTGGCGCGGCGTGAAGACTTTTGGTTGCCGGCGTCGCAAGCAGGCATGCCGCGGCCGCAACCAGCAAAAAAGCTCGTTTGATCATTTTCGTGTTTCAGTTTGTATCGTGTGGTGCAGGGAAATGCCGTCAGCCAGGAAGATCTTTCAAATACCGTTGAATTGTTCAGCGAATCAACGAAATCCAGTAAAAAACCCGCGCGACATTGCCGCGCGGGTGAGTGTGGGTCTTTTCTCCTTTTGAACGTTACAGCTCAACGCCCTGCAAAAATATCTGCCAGCGTTCAAACGAAGACCAGTATCCGTTTACGTAGATCGACGCATCGCCCGTATTCCGATCGATGACGACGGGAAAATCCTGAGTGGCATCGTCGCTCGTTAGCTTGAACGTGCCCATCAGGAAACCCGTCATGTCTTCCTCGGCGCGCTCCTGAAACGACGCGGTGGCTCTAGCGCGGGGGCGGGGACGTGGCGCCGCGCGTGACATCATCATCTTTTGCGGATCATAGTTCTTCCACGCGGTTTCGACCCGATTCCTGGCAGTCTCGGCATTCAACATTTGCATGGCGTCCGGAGAGGATTCAAACGTCGCAGGAATCTGTTTCAGCTCTTTCGCGGTTGATGTGTTCAGGCAAAACGCCACAAACGCAATGCTGCTGACCAGTAACGGAATTAACAGGTAACGGTTCATCGATTGGCCTCCTCACAGAAAACACATCTAGTAAATTCTCCGGCCCTCATCCGGCCTTCGGCCACCTTCACCCCGAGGGAGAAGATCGGTCTACCACCTCTCCCTCGGGGAGAGGTCGCCGCGTAGCGGCGGGTGAGGGCCAAAAATTGGACGGACTATACGGTGTGCCGGTGCAAGTTGTCTGCCCTCATCCGGCCTGCGGCCACCTTCTCCCCCAGGGAGAAGGCCTGAGTTTCGCCGCCACGACATATTCAATCCAATACAAATTTCAGCGAGCGCAATACTCGCCGCCAGACTTGCCCATACGGAAACGATGTAGTTGCTGGCGTCGTCCATACCGGCGAAGTACAGCGCTGCCTGAAACAATCGAAAGAATACAGCTGACAACGCGATGCACCACGAACGCACCATCCAGCGAATGTGAGTCTGAATGTCACGAATGCGGATCGCCCGGTACCCTGCCCATGTCGTCAGCCACCAGGCGACTCCAGTGACCAGAAATCCAAATGCCGACAACCAGCCGTGTTTGGCAAACGGGGCCAGGATCAGACCGGCCGGAGCAGCGATCCACAGCACAGAATTGAAATAGATGTAGCCCAATACCTTGTGTAACCGTCGGTACCGGATCAATCGCGGGAAAAACAACACGCAGCCGCAAACCAGGCAAACACAGGCGCCGAAGATGTGAAAGTAAAATGCTGCGCGCCAAATCGGCAAGTTGGCGATATCGCCCTTTTCCATCAGGAATCCGGCCGTTACGCCTGGCAGGAAATACAGTCGCGTATTCCACACGATCAAGACGCACAGCAGGACGGTTACCAACGACCAGAAAGCGACCAAAGGCCATTTGCGAAACAAGTACATGCGGACAACTCCATCAGGTTCTGCCGCAATCCTAACTGCAAGTCATTCGCTGCGGCGCAACAGTCTGGTAACAGTTACGTCGCTGATCGCTCCGCGATTGGTGCGCTGCTGACAGTGGCTGCCCGCCGTCGCCTGTGGCTTCTGATTGAACGATTTTCCGATCGGAACTTTGGCGAATCTGCACGTGCGTGAGCGTTCTGGCTCGCACGCCTGATTCAGTGATGCTGACCGGCAGTCAAATAGTTTGCATTCCAGAGACTGCACCATCAAAATAAAACGCCACTCGCCGACGTCCGCAAACATATAAATTTGAAGCCTGGCCTGGAGGAGATCGCAAAATGACTGAATTTTTCCAGTCGCAGAAGTTTCCTGGCCGCATCCGGCACGATGGCCCGATACAACGCGGGCATCGAGATTATTCTCTGTTTTGTTTTGCGATTTGTCGGAAGTAGCAAATCGACAACCGTGCTTTGATCCAAGCCTCTTCTTTAGTTTCCTGTCTGGAGGGTTCCGTGAACTCACAACAATTTGGTCGTCGTGATTTCTGTAAAACCGGCCTCGCGGGCGCCGCGAGCTTTGCTTTGGCCGGCATGGCTTCGACGCGTGCTCATGCGGCCGACTTCACCGCTGACGAGCTTTGTTACATGTCGGCGTCGGAACTGATGCCGCTTTTCAAGTCACGTAAGCTTTCGCCCGTCGAGGTGTTGCAGGCCCAGATCGCACGCTTCGAGGCGGTCGGCGAGAAAACCAACTCGGTAACGTATACGCACTTCGACGAGGCGATGAATCAGGCGAAGGAGTCTGAACGGCGCTACGCGAACGGGACGGCCCGAGAGTTGGAGGGCATTACGGTGGGCATCAAGGACGAGCACCATGACGAGGGTTGGATCGTCACCCGTGGTTCAGTGCTGCTCAAGGACAATAAAATGGATCACGCCGATCCGATCGTCACCAAGCTGAAGCTGGCCGGCGCCGTGCTCCCGATCCAGACCACCGTACCCGAATTCTATATGAGCGGCGTGACCTGGTCGGAACTCTGGGGCGTGTCACGCTGTCCCTGGAATACGAAGTATGCCGTGGGCGGTTCGTCGGGCGGCTCCGGCGGCGCACTGGCTGCCGGGCTGTGTACGCTGGCGACCGGTTCTGACATGGGCGGGTCGATCCGTCTACCCTGTGCTTACAACGGACTGTATGGGTT
>JBPCVB010000643.1:0-3260 GCA_051010855.1 Pirellulaceae bacterium
CACTGGAAATCTGTTCAAAGCGAGCCCGGTTCACCACCAGTTCCCCGGTCAGATTCATCAGGTTGTCGAGTCGATCGATGTCGACTCGCATCGTTTCGGCAACCTTGGCGGGTGACCTGTCGTCCGACATCTTTTCGCTCGCGACTGATTCGGTGTCGGTGTCGCGGTCTTCTTCAGCCGACGTTATCTCCCCCTGCGATTCGGTGGAAGCTGGTGCCGGGTACACCTCGGATTCCCCAACGTCAGCTTTTTCCTCGTCCTCGTCCAATGGATCGTCGTCGTCGAATTGGTCGTCGTCCGATTCCGATGTGTCGCCAAAGAACTCCGTTGATCCCGGCAGTTCGACCGACTCGACCCCATCGACGTCGACACAGGAACGCAGAGCGTTGTTTTTGGCATCCGTCTTTACAAAGATCTCAAACGATTCGAGGTAATCGAATGCATCGGCCTGTTCCAGCGCAGGCACTGTGTGCTGGATCGTGCCCAGTGCCGACAACCGCGTGACGATTAGTCGCGCTTTGAGATCGATCAATTGCAGTCCGGTACGAAAATGTACGACGACCCGCAGGCAATCGTCGAGTTCAGGCATGGTTGCTGGTGATATCGTGGCGGGCGCAGTCGATTCCTCGAGGCCAGTCGACGGTTGGACAGAGCCGTCGGCCGCCGACTCGCCAGGTTGATCGGCACCCTTCTCCAGATGCTTCAGTTCCTCAAGCAACTCACCAGGGCTCCCCAGGGCATCGCCGCTTCGCAACCGGTGAGTACAGTCACGCAAAAAATCAACACAACGCAACACCAGATTCATGGTGCGTTCATCCAGTTGTTCACGTCCGGATCGAAAACCCTCAAACCGGTTTTCCAGATGATGCGTCAACGCTGTGATGCTCTCGAGACCCATGATGCCTGCTGATCCCTTGATCGAATGGATCAGGCGAAACGCCTCGTTCAGGTCCTCGTGATCGCTGGCGTCCTGTTCCAGAGCGAGCATGGTCTCGACGAGGTCGTCGAGTTGTTCCTCGGTTTCATCAAGAAAAGTCTGCAGATACTCGGCCGAGTCATCGTTAAGTCCACCGGAATGGTCGGTGCGTTTACTCATCGGGGACATTCCTGCTGCTTGTCGACCGAATCAGAATGTTCCCCTCCAGGCAGCTTACGATAGACCATTGGGGCTACCTTGTCGTAACCGTGCAGCAAGTCAAAGACCCCTTCGGAAGGACCAGTCACCAGATATCCGCCTGGGGCCAGCGAATCGGTCACGTGACCGAGCACGGTTTGTTTTGAAGCGGCGTCGAAATAGATCAAAACGTTGCAAAGGAAAATACAATCAAATTGCGGCTGATCGAGCGGTAGCATCAGGTTGTGAGTGGCAAACTCAACCCACTGACGAAACCGTGGTCGTACAGCAAGCTGGTTTTCTCCGGCCGTGGCAAAATAACGACGCTGGTGCGATGCGGACAATGATTCAATCATCCGGGTTGGATAAACAGCTTCCCGGGCTTTTTCGATTTCGTGTTCGCTGATGTCTGTTCCCATGATGTTCAGCGTCCAATTGCCGAGGCGAAATTGGTTGTCGGCCAGGCAAAAGGCAATCGACCATGGTTCGGCGCCGCTGGCACAAGCCGCCGACCAGAACCGCAAGGATGAACCTCGTTCTCCCCGCCGATGCTGGGCAGCCACACCCGGCAGAAACTCGGAACGCAGCCACTCGAAATGCGAATCTGTGCGAAAGAAGAATGTTTCGTTGGTGGTCACGGCATCCAGAAAATACTGCAACTCGTCGGAGGATTGCGAAGACGTCAACAGTCGGAAGTAGTCCCCAAAGTCGGAAAGGCCGCAAGCCTTGAGTCGCCGGCGAATGCGGTTACTTAACAGCGAGATTTTGCCATCGCCAATGCGAATACCGCTTTCCCGGTAAATGAACCCGCGAAATCGTTCGAACTCGTTAGGGTTGAGTAGTTCGATACTCACGGGTCCTGTTCCTGGACGTCGAATTTACCAACAAGATCCTGCAGGTTATGGGCCTGGGCTCCCAACTGTTCCGCGCTGGCGGCAAGTTCTTCCGCGCTGGCTGCATTGGCTTCGGTCGTTTCAGAGACCACGTGAATGGCGCCCTTGACGTCATCGGCGCTGGAGGACTGAGCCTCGGATTGCGTAGCGATCTGGGAAATGCCCTGAGCAGTTTGGTCGACCGCTGTCACAATGCCGCACAACGCGTCGCCAACTTTCTCGGAAATCTGGGCGCCTTCGGCAACTCTGCGAGAGGATTCCTTTATCAATTGTGTGATTTCCTTGGCCGCTTCACTGGATCGTTCCGCCAATTTACGCACTTCGTCAGCAACGACGGCAAAGCCCAAACCATGTTCTCCCGCGCGCGCTGCCTCGATGGCTGCGTTCAGGGCCAGCAGGTTGGTTTGGCTGGCGATTTCGCTGATCACTTGAATGATCTCGTCGATCTGTTCGCTTGATTTTTCAATCAGTTGAATCGCATTGATGGCTTCGTTGACAGCATGACGACCATCCTTGGCGATCTGCACCGTCGTGTCAGCCTGGTCCTTGCATTCAGAAGTATTTTGGTTGATGACCTGAATCGATTGCAACAACACGCCCACAGAAGCCATAATTTCCTCGACCGATGCGGCCTGCGTCTGCGCCCCATCACTCAACAGCGCACTGCTTTCGGCAATGGTCCTCGCTCCGTCGGATTGTTGGGCCGAGGCCTCGACGACCTGGGCAATGACATCTCGCAGGTCATGCATGCGGGCCTGCGCTTCTTCTTCTGCTTCCTTTATTCGTTGCCGGTTTCGGACTTCTTGCGTCACGACCGTGGCAAATTTGATGACCTTGCAGGGACGACCGTCCAGATCGAGGATTGGATTGTACGATCCCTGAATCCAGACTTCGCGGCCGCCCTTCCCGATCCGCCTGTACTCGGCTTGGGTAAATTCGCCGCGGTTCAGCCGCGCCCAGAAATCCGCGTATTCATCACTGTTCCGGGATTCGGGATCCACAAACATGCGATGGTGCTGGCCCTGTACTTCATCCAGCCGGTAACCCATCGCATCGAGGAACACATCGTTGGCCCACAGAATGTTGCCATCCATGTCAAACTCGATTACCGCCTGGGATTTGCGGATCGCATCGATCTGGCCCTCAAAATCAGTATTGCGCAGCTTCTGATCGGTCACATCGATAGCGTATTTGACGACCTTCCAGGGCTTGCCGCTGGCGTCCAGAATCGGGTTATAGGATCCCTGGATCCA
>JBPCVB010000644.1:0-2815 GCA_051010855.1 Pirellulaceae bacterium
ATAGGAAAATCGGGCTTGCTGGAAAGGCGGTGTTTTTCACCCCGCGATTGCAGGCCCGTCAAAGCTCCTTGACTCGCAGGATTACAGCGTCGGTCGGTGTGAACCAGACCCGCAAGGAGCGTTTGTCCTCGATCGCTTGCCGCAACTCGGCGACGATTTTGTCAAACTCGGGATGTTGTTTGGGCAGTTTGTAGAACCGGGTTGATTCCAGGAACAGCACTTCGCTGAACGGCTGGTCGGGCAGCTCCCGGATCGCGGCGGCGGTCAGGTCCCGATATTCCTCATTAGGTTCCTGTGGGATGGTCACGATTGCTGATCCCCACCTAATCTACTTGGAGAGCCGTGGATTATCCTGCCAGCGGTCTAGGGACACGTCCAGTCACTTTCGTGGGCCAGCAGAAAAGCGTCGGTCATGCTGTAGTCATCGTCCTGGTGGTAATTATCACCCGTCGCATCAGCCGGTCCGTAGGCCGTGCCTTCCTCAACCGATTGCATCATGACTTTAGCGGCAGCGTAACAGGACGTATCTTCAAGCGACTCCAGCCAGGTACTGTACAAGACGGGCCTGTCGAACATACTCGGATCGATCACCATCGCCGCCTGGAACAGGGCGTCGACCTGCACGGGAACAAGGGGAACGACATGAAACCACCAGGCAACGCAGCAATGCCCCCATTTGTTGGCCCGCGACGCCAGTTTGTAAGGCGCAAGCGGGGCGAAGGCAAATGCCTTTGCGCAACAGTATCCTTCGTTTTCGATCAGGTACCGCATCTTGTGTGCGCGGGCATGACACCCATCAAGCAAATACTGGAAGGTGATGCAGGGCGAAGGCGCTCCCAAATGGCATGACTGGCCGGCGCAGATATCAAACAGCCTTTGGGCTTCGGCGAATCCCGGCACGATGGTGGGGCAATATACAAAGGCGTTTGATGTCAGATGATCCGTCACGATGTTAAAAGTGCTCGGATCGATTTTCTTCAAATCAACGGGTTTGGGTGGATCCGGATTTGGCAAGAGTTTCAACCGGGCCTCAAAATTCGACTTCTCGCCAGCCGATACTAACTGGGCCGACAACACCTCGTTATTGTCGGTATCAAGTAACACGCGTACAGGGTGGCTGGATTGCCGTGCCTGATCGAGTGTTGCCAGGGTACCCGGACCACCGGGTGAATTAAGACCCACCCAAAATATGCTTTGTCGCGCCAGAAACAGGATTTCCCGAGATCCAGGTACCACTTGTTCTCGAATGGCCGCCACACTCAAGACGTCGTTTTCCTGTGGCATCAGACGCACTCCCCAGCGTTATCTATGAGTTTGATGCAGTGCGACGCAACGTCACGAAGTATATCAGCCAACAGGCATCACGCCGTTTCCATTTTTTTTCTGTCGATTTTTTTTTCATGGCTGGTGGCAAACACTCACCCGATCGCAACGAAACAAACGACACTGGCTTCATCATGCGTCAAACCGCGTCGGGGAAACCGGCCCCTAGTTAATACGCCTTCCCGTCAGGGGCACGTCTTGTGGTGTTGATACTTTTTGAGAAAAGCATCCGTTTGAGTGTAGAGATCATCGAGAGAATAGGTTGCACCCGCCAGATCGTTTGGACCATAGGCCTCTCCCTTTTGAATGGAATAAGTTACGACCTTGGCCTGCGGATAGCAGCACTTGTCCTCCAGCGCCGCTAGCCAGGTGCTGAACAGGACAGGCCGCGTAAACATACCAGGATCGATCACCATGGCCGCCACGTACAGCTTGTCCATATCAACGCGAATCAAGGGCGCTACATGCCACCACCAGGAAACACAACAGCACCCCCACAGGCTGGCTCTCACTGATAATTTGTTGGGCGCGGTCATGGCAAAGGCAAATGCCTTTTCACAACAGTAACCTTCCTGCTCAATAAAGTATCGCATCTTGTGGGCACGCGCATAACATCCGTCGATCAAGTATTGAAATGTGATGCAAGGTGCGGGGGCAGCCGGATGGCACGAATGTGCAGTGCAAATATCGAACAGCCTGACCGCCTCGGCAAAATTGGGAACGATCGTCGTACACACATCAAACGCGCTCGACTTCAGGTAGTCGCCCACAATATTAAACGTGCCGGCATTGATATTGTTTGCATCGATGGGCCGGGTTGGGTCGGGATGCGTCAGGGTCGTGATTAGGGAAACAAAATTCGACTTTTCGCCGGCCGACAACAACTGGGCTGACAGCACCTCATGTTTGTCGGTGTCCAGCACAACTCGCACCGGATCGCTGGATTGCCGTGCCTGCTGGAGCGTGGCCAGAGTCGCAGGTCCGTCGGGCGCGGAGAGCCGCACTTCATAGAAACTGTGTCGCTCCAGAAACAGGACCTCCCGAATGTCGGGTGCTGCCTGTTCACGAATGTCCGCCACCCTTAATACTTCAGTTTCCTGGGGCATAGTTTGCACTCCGGAATTAGTTACACAACCTGGTAATTACCTGCTGACGCAGTGCGGCGCGACGACGTCACGAAGTATAACAGCCTCGAACGCGCCCGGCTGAGTTCATGGCCGTAATGGCGACGCTTTCTGAAAACGCTGGTGGCAAACACTCAGCCGACTGCAACGGAATAGACAACGCCCGACTCATCGGGAGTCAAACCGAGAATGCGATTCAAAATTGAATCGACGTAGCCGCCCATACACAGCGAACCAAGTCCCTGTTCGGTTGCGGCGAGGCATATGTTTTGCGCCGAATGCCCGGCTTCCAGCAAGACGTAACGGTATCCACGCGGCCCGTATTTCTTTTGCGAACGCAAAAACACAGCGGCAATACACAACACCAC
>JBPCVB010000645.1:0-5436 GCA_051010855.1 Pirellulaceae bacterium
GTGTCATGCCGACCGTGCGACGCATGCGAGTTTATGCGTTGGCCGAACTGGGTCGCTGGGACCGCGCCTACGCCGACAGCCGCCTGACCATTTGGACATCGACGGGCAGCGTTTACGAAGCTGCAATTTTGTCACTGAAAACCGGCCACCTCGACGAGTTTCACCAAATCTGCCAACGGTTCATGGCCAAGGCTGACGACGAACAACTGGACGGCAACAACGTCGCCTGGCTGTTTGCCCTGGCACCAGCCGCCGATGATCCGTCCTACCAGAAAGACCTGGCCAAAGCCGTCGCCCTATCGCGAAAAGACAATGAAGCCAGTCCCGATACCGCCAACCTGCTTAACACGTTGGGCGGTTTGTTGGTACGCAGCGGCCAGCTGGAGGAAGCCGCCAGGCATTTGAGTCGCTCGATCGAATTACAAAATGACGATCCGACAGCGCACGATCTGTTGTTTCTGGCGATGCTGCAGACAGGTCAGGCCTCTTTGGAGGAAGCCCGTCAAAGTATCGAACGGGCTCGCAAAAAAATTCTCGCTCATCGAGAGGAATCATGGTTGATCCGGCTCGAACTTGAACTTCTGCTGGATGACGCACAGCGGATGTTGAATGCAGCCTCCTCAAACGACAACCCGACGACACCCGACGATCAATAACCAGCGGAAGTTCAATCATGCACCGCTCTGAACCATCGATGTCTGCCCAAGGACGCAAACGACACCTGATCGACCGGGCCCTGGACAAAGCCGGGCAACTCACACCCTCCATCGACATCGATGAAACCGTATGGGCGGTCGCCTCCGATGAAGGTGGTTCATTGCTGGTGCAGTGTCCGTCCTGCTGCGCCGAGATCGAAACCGATTCGTTGCTGGCCACCGGAACATCCGTTTGTGATTCCTGCGGCAGCCTGGTGGAGCGTGGCTATACAGCAGAGGAACTGGGCGATGTGCCGGTCAGAATTGGCACCTTTCTGCTCAAGCGACGACTCGGCGTAGGCGCTTTTGGGCAAGTCTGGCTGGCCCACGACGAAAAACTGGATCGACCGGTTGCCATCAAGTTTCCCCGCGCTGCAAACATTTCCAAAAAACACCAGGCCCTGTTTCTTCGCGAAGCGCGTAACGCTGCGGTACTTCGACATCCCCATATCGTCACGGTGCACGAAGTCGGACAGGTCGACGATCTGGTGTACATCGTCACCGAGTATGTGGAAGCGGTGCCACTGGATCACTGGCTGCATCGCAACCGCATTTCCTTTCGCGAAGCGGCGGAGTTGTGCATCACTGTTGCCAACGCATTACAAGTGGCGCACGAACAAGGAGTCATCCATCGCGACCTGAAACCCTCCAACATCCTGATGGACGCGTCCGGGCAGCCCTGGGTCACGGACTTTGGTCTGTCCCGACGCCAGTCCGAACGCATCACCATTGACCAGCAGGGCAGGGTACTGGGTACGCCGGCGTATATGTCTCCAGAACAGGCGGCCGGTCACTCCGATCAATCTGATGCGCGCTCCGATGTTTATTCACTCGGTGTGATCCTGTTTGAATTGCTTACCGCTGAAAAACCGTTTCGCGGCAACTCACATTCGCTGATCGAGCAGATGATCGAGCAGGAACCACCGCACCCGCGTTCACTGAACCAGAACATTCCCCGTGATCTGGCAACGATTTGCCTCAAATGCCTGGAGAAGAAGCCAGCCGCCCGTTACCCGTCGGCCGTTGCCCTGGCCGATGACCTGCGTCGCTGGACCGAAAACAAACCGATTCAGGCCCGACCGGCCGGTAACCTGGAATGTGCCTGGCGATGGTGCCAGCGCAATCGCGTCGTGACTGGCCTGATTGCCGCGACGATTCTTGCGCTCGTCGGTGGCTTGATCGGTGTGACCTGGCAATGGCAGAAAACCAGGGCCGCGCTCGCCACTGCACGTGAGGAAAAATCGCGTGGTGATCAGCTGCTGCTCGAGGCGCAAAACGTGGTCGACGGATTTCTGGTGGACATTAGCCTGAACGAAGATGCCTTGCGACGCTCGCCCGGAACCAGACAGGTGCGTCGGCAATTTCTCGAGAAGGCCCGCGACTATTACCAGTCGTTCGTTGATTTGCACCCGTCGCATACGGCCAGTACCGGACTTGTTCGGGCCTGGATGGGCAATGCCGATGTGTCACTGGAGTTGGACGAATGTGAACGTGCCGTACGCGAAGCAGCGCGCGGCAGCGACCTGGCTGAGAACCTGGTTCGGGCGGGTGTGGACCAGGAACGCAATATTCAGTTGCTGACACGGCTAAACTATATTGCCGCCGTGGCGTCATTTCGCCTGAATCATCTGCCCGAAGCGCAATCGTTGTCGGAAGCGACAATTCGTGTCTGCGAAACCGTTTTGCAACGGGAACCTGACGACCTGACCGCACTACGCAGATTGGCGTCCAGCGAGAACTTGCTGGGCAAGATTCATCGCGTTTCATATCAATTGGATGAGTCGCGGCAGCACTATGAAAAGGCGGAGAAACTGCTGAGTCAACTGCACAGGCAGGCCGATAACAGCGAAACCACTGCTCAGAATCTCGCCACCGTGCGGGTCAACCTGGCCAGTTTCTGGATGCAAAGAGACCCGGTGCAGTCGCGACACATGCTGGATCAGGCCCTTGAGATTCTGTGGCCCGAGGAATCCCGACCGCCGCTTGATGCTGAATCCTTCAGCGAAGCCATCGTTCAGTATCCCGTGGGCTGGGCCATCGAACTTGTCCGCGCCAAACGCGCAGAAGCCTCCTGGCATTATTTACGACAGGAGTATGCCGAGGCCCTGAGTCTGTTGGAGGAGACTCGCGGGTATTATCGCCAATTGGAGCGTTTCGATCATGAGGACTTCGATTATTCACTCGGCATGGCCAGGTCATGGTTTACGACGGGGATGATTCACGGTCGACAGTTGCGACAAAAAGACGCCTTTAATGCACTGAATCAGGCGCTTCTCATACTGGAAGACCTGAATTCGCGTTATCCCGACAGCGTCGAGCTGGACTACGAAGGACTTATCATCCTAGAGGAAAGTGCCCACATCTATTTCATGTTTGGCGAAACCGATCAGGGACTGGACCAGATCAAGAGGGCGATTGAAAATCGTGCCCAGCTCGTCGAGCGATTTCCTGATACCCCCGAGTATCGGCTGTACCAGGCCATGTCGCATCTCGAGTACGGCAATTTTCTGATCAGGTTGCAACGTGTTGACGAGGCGCGCCAGCAGCACGAAACGGCCAAGCAATTCGTCAGCACCCTGATCAGTACCGGCTTTAACAACCGCAATGCCAGAAAAGTGCTGGCCGATATCCATTACAGCCTGGCCGCCGATGCCAATGCCGAACAGAACCATGCGGACGAATTGGTCCACGCGGAAAAAGCGCAGGAACTGCGTCGCCAGTTATTGGCAGAAACTCCCGACAACGTCCCGGCGATTCAGGCTTATCGCCAGGCACTCAGTGGTCTGGGACTGGCACTGCTCAGTGACGACCAGTACGCAGCATCTGCTGAACAGTTTCAGGAAAGCCTGCAACTGACAATGGACAAATTGCTGCAGGCGCCTGAATTCGAGTATTTGCTGGGCGGCGACCTGGTCAACCTGGCCAACGCGCAAATGGCCGGTGAACAATACACCGAGGCGTTGGAGACTATTCGCGAAGCAACTGATACTCTCCAGTCCTTTACCACTCAACATCCACGCCATGTGATGGGACGCCAGTTTCTGCAAAACGCGGCATCCATTGAAGCCACGATTTTGGCCCGCTATACCCATGCCCGGCTGTCGCATCCGGCGCTGGAAGAGGTCAATGCGAACCAGCTGATCGCAGACGCTGCCCGCGCCTGTGAACTTTCCAGCTGGGAACGCGAGCCCTTCGTGCGGGTGCTGGCCAAAGCCCTGCGTCACGCTGTCGACGCTGGCGCTGATGAGGAACCGTTGCTGGCGGCATTGCCCGAGGATCAGCGTGATCGTGTGCAGCAGTTTATGGAAGAGTTCACTGCCAACGCCTCGGACAACTGACACGCGATCCTTGTCCCCACCTTGCCCTGGTCCTCGTCCTTGTCATCTCCAATTCAATACGAGCACGAAGCGCCAGCGAGTGGGTTTCCAGCCAGATAACTCGATGGCGCTTCATGGTCGTATTCACATAGACAAAACCGGCACCGTCGCCACATCGCAACCGCTGGGTCGTTGCGTTATAGTTTTGGCCATGCGAGCTTGCGTGCAACGAGTTTCCCGGGCCTCGGTCACCGTCGACGGACAGGTGACCGGTCAAATTGAGCGTGGACTGGTCGTGCTGCTCGGGGTCGGCCAGGGTGATACGGATCGCGACTCGCGGTTTATGGCGGAAAAGGTCTGCGGACTACGCATCTTCCCCGACGCCGATGACAAGATGAACTGTTCGTTGATCGATGTGGACGGCGCGGTGCTCGCGATCAGCCAGTTCACGCTTTATGGTGACGCCCGCAAGGGCCGCCGCCCCAGCTTTATTTCAGCCGCTGATCCCGAATCAGGCCAGCGATTGTATGGGCAGTTCGTCGAGGACCTGCGTGATCTCGGCATCACCGTCGCGACCGGCATCTTTCAGGCCAATATGCAAGTTGAGCTGGTCAATGATGGTCCGGTTACCATCCTGCTGGACAGCAACAAATTGTTTTAGCTCCTGCGCATCGGCTAACCTGGCATTTTGCCGAGCGTCGATTTGGATCATCCCACCCGCGATGGCCGCCATTCGTCGCGCTTTTGCATTGCCTGGTCTTGAAAGCCTGATTCTCAATATCGGCAAAATTCGCGGAATCAAGTTTGTTGCGAAACAGTTACAAATCAGAATCGTCAACTGTCTAGAATGTTTTTCTCGGGACGCTACGGATCCTTGTCACGGAGTTGGTCATGCATGGGGAAAATCGGTTTGAGCGAGGTTCGATTTCCAGTCGAATCAAAGGCATTGTCTGTTTTTCGATTGTCGTGTTTTGGCTGACTGGCCCGCTTGCCATGACATCGCAAGGGGACGAAAAAGCCGACTGGATCAGGCGACAGATTGATGACGAGTTGTCGGGATCATTTGATGGCGATAAGGAACGTCGCATCGAAGCCATCAACTGGCTGATGCAGCAGAAGTCTCGCGAGCAGGATAACACACGTGTTCTCGAACTTCTGGATCACCTGGAACGTGTGGCCGGAGCGTCGCCGCAGATCAACGGACGTGTGCTTTGTTGCCAGGCCGTACTTCTGGCCGCCGAAGGCAAGCTGGACGAATCGGTTGTGGTGGTGCGTCAGATCCGCAGTTCAGTCTTTCAAATGCAGGCAGCGCGCGATGCCGCGATCCAGCGAATTCGTCAGGGTGACATTGCAGGCGGTCGGGCGCTTGTCGATGCCATTGACCGCACGCCACCTAATGACCGTGCGTTTGCACAGCTGGTGGC
>JBPCVB010000646.1:0-5634 GCA_051010855.1 Pirellulaceae bacterium
GCCATCGGCATCCATGATGTAGATGTCCATGACCGCAGCCTGGTGAAAATCGAACTGCTGTTGTTCCAGTTCGACTAGTTCACCGTCGATGTAGGCACGACGGTTGGAGGCAAAGGCGATTTTGGTACCGTCCGGAGAATAGGAGTCTTCGGCGTCGTAGCCGACCGCATCGGTCAGTTTCGTATACTCTTTCGCCGCCAGGTCATAGGCGTACAGTTCGTAGTGCTCGTCGTAGTCCCAGTTGTAACGGCTGTCCTTGCCCGTAGCCCGCAGCTCCAGTTTGGCTTTTTGTTTCTCCAGCGAGTCGGGATCGTCCTGCGTCGAAGCATACATGACTCGCTGGCCATCGGGATGAATCCAGGCACAGGTCGTCTTGCCGTGCCCAGGTGAAATGGGAATCACATCCCCCATGTCAAAATCCATCACAAAGATCTGATAGAACGGATTCTCGGGCGAGCGTTCGCTTTGAAACACCATCCGCTTGCCGTCGGCGCTAAAATAGCCTTCGCCGGAGCGGAGTCCCGTGCTGGTGCGTTGACGGACGTTGGTGAAGAAGTTGTCTTCGCCGTGCTCCTCGTCGTCGTCCGATTCGGGAGCCTTGACGGCTGCAGTCACTTCCTGAGTCTCCGGTTCCTGATCAAGCACGACCGGAGTCGTCGGATTGTCGGCGACCGGAGTTGGCTGGGAATTGCGGGCCAGGTACCAGGACAGCCCGCCCACGACGACTGCGGCCAGCAGCAGAATCGGTACGAGCGACAGCACGTGAGTGGAAGAATTTGTGTTGGTATCCGGTTTGATGGTCATGGGAAGACTCTCGATCAGCGAAAATACGTTCAGAATCAGCCTGCGATCAGACTAGTTGCCGCTCGTCTGATCCTATTTTGAACAAAAGACCTGGCTTTTCCAGGCCAAATGGATGACTGCAATCCTGCCGTTCCATTGACGATTCGGCTTGCGAAAGCGAGGGCTGCACTGGACCATGTACCTATAATTCATCCAGTGGGGCCCCTGGCCATTGGGGGCGGACTTTGCCAGCCAGGTCATTTGCGTTATTGTCCGCGACTCGCTGCGGTCTGACTAGTTGCGGATAGCAGTTTGAAACGGTCGTTTTGAAACAGCCGTTTGCCCATGGTCCAAGCCGTTTGCCCATGGTCAATATTGGGCCCCCTGCCAGTCCTGGCAACAACCTCCTGACCAACAACGAACCGGATCATTATGAATATCACGAACGATACCTACGATTGCATCGTCATGGGGGCCGGCCCCGGAGGCTGTACCGCAGCGGCACTTGTGTCAGCCCGCGGCCACCGCACCGCGCTGGTGGAGCGTGTAAAGATGCCGCAAGTGAAAATCGGCGAGTCGCTGATGCCCGAGACTTACTGGATATTTGAAAAGCTCGGCATTCTTGAGGAGTTCCAGAAACTTGGTTTCGTCCGCAAGAACGGTGTGCAATTCGTCAGTTCGTCGGACAAGGAATCGCAACCCTTCATCTTCCGAGAGCACGACGATCGCGACTGCGCGGAAACATGGCACGTTGAGCGGGCCCGGTTTGACCAATTGCTGTATGAGACGGCCTCCAAAAACGGTGCTACCTGTATGGAAGAAACTCGTGTCATGGACGTGCAGTTCAACAACAACGGTTTGCACTCGGTCATCGTGCGTGGCAAAGGCGGCAAGGACAAGACACTCAAGACCCGGGTGGTCGTCGATGCCACCGGCCAACAGGCAATGCTGGCCAACCGTATGGGCACCAAACAGATTGACCCGGACCTGAAGAAAGCGGCCATCTGGAGCTACTTTCGCGGCGCCCAGCGTAACGGTGGAAAAAATCCTGAAGTCACTTGCATTCTTCATACCAACAACAAGGATGCCTGGTTCTGGTACATCCCTCTGAGCGATGATCTGGTCAGTGTGGGACTGGTCGGCGACAACGACTTTCTCCTTAAGCGCAATTGCAAACCGGAAGATGCCTTCAAACAGGAAATGGCCAATTGCCCTGGTATCCAGCGTCGACTGCGTGATGCCCGGCAAGAAGGCAAGTACCTGGTGGCCAAGGAGTTTTCCTACACAACCACCGAGCGTGTCGGCGATGGCTGGCTGCTGATCGGAGACGCCTATGGATTCATCGATCCGATTTACTCGTCAGGTGTCTTTCTGGCGCTTAAATCCGCCGACATGGCGGCCGAAGCGATCTGTGATGGCCTGCGCAGCAACGACCTCTCAGCGGAACGACTGGGTAACTGGACCTATGAGTTCGATGCCGGGGTGCACTGGATCCGCAAACTGGTCCATTCGTTCTATACTCGCGAATTCAGTTTCGGCCAGTTCATGAAGCAGTATCCCCAGCACGGACCGAACCTGACCAACTTGCTCATCGGTCGCGTCTTTGACGGCAATCCCGGCGTGATGTTTGAAGACCTCGATCCCTGGATCGAGCAGGTCAAATCGCAAGCCGCCGGCGCGTAAGGGATCCTTCACCGGTTCGACATCTCTTGTTCGATATTCTGCGGTTCCGGCCACCCTGGGATATCGAGTATCCAACAAGGCATGCCCCAGGCAGAAGTTGGGCAGCATTCGTCTTTGCGCCCTGTGAACAGGCCGTTATCATGCCTCGCGTTCTCAAATCATCACGGAGGTTTCCCATGAACGTCAAAAGCGACCGCGACATCGAAAAAGCCTATTGCAACACGGAGTTCGTGGACAAGCTGCGTCGACTGGCCGACGCGATCGAAAACGAGGAAAAATACGAGATCCAGATCGCCGGCGAACGGATCTACGTGCCTGTTCGCGCGACGTTCAACATCGAGCACGAACGCGCCGACGGTCACGAGGAGATCGAGTTCCAGATCAGTTGGTCGCCGGAAGATCAGGGTTAACGCCCGGCAGAGACGCACGAAGGCGCTCCAGAGCCGTCAATGGGCCATTTCGCAACTCGCAATTTGCATTGTTCAATTTGCGATGTCGCCAGATTGCCAGGCGACATCGAGCGCGAATTGTGAATAATAAACGAAATTGTGTAATGCGAATGCGAGAATACCCATGCTTGCCCTGCACAGGCTACTGCATCAAATCGTCGACTACGCAGGGCTTTTTCCACCGGCCTCGCTGTCGCTGGATACGGTTGCCCGGAACTATCACGAGTATGTCACCAGTCAACACAGCTGGATGCTGGCCCGGCTGATTATTCCCGCAACTCGTCTGCAGGAATTTGCAGATATCGGCAAGGCGTTGTTTCCGGACGGTACCCGCCAAAATCGCTGGCAAATCAGTGCCCTGATTCCGTCGGTATCCGATGACTCTTTTGATGAAGCCGTGGCGTCGATCGAGGCATTCAATCAGCAATGCGATTTTGCCCAGGTCGATACAGTTGAAGGCAAGTTGTCGGACATCAACGTGGCAGGCGCGTCGGTCGATCGGATTCCGGCATCATTGAACGCGTTTCTGGAAATTCCTCATAACGATCCGGACGAGATTATCCGTGAACTGGCCGCTATGGGTCGCAGCAATGCCTTTGCCAAGATCCGCACCGGTGGCGTGACGACTAACCTGATTCCCTCCAGTGAGCGTGTCGCCAATTTCATTTGCCGTTGTGCGGCCGCCAATCTTGCTTTCAAGGCCACGGCCGGATTGCATCATCCCTTGAGTGGTGAATACCGGCTGACTTACGAGGCCGATTCAGCAACCGGTCGCATGCACGGATTCATCAACGTATTCCTGGCGGCCTGTTTTGCACGATGTCACGACTGGACCAGCGATCATCTGGTCACCCTGCTTGAAACGACCTCACCAGATGCCTTTGTACCGGGTAACAACCAGATTGCCTTTGGCGGTTTGGCTCTGTCGGCAGCCGACATCGAAACAGTTCGTCAGGAATTCGCCATTTCATTTGGCTCCTGTTCCTTTACCGAGCCCGTTGAGGACCTCATCGCACTGGGCTGGTTGGCGGACGCTGCAAAAACGGTCTAATGGCAAGTTCGATTTGCTGAAACTTGCTACTGCCTCCAGTCTACGGCCTCAGCCTCACGACCATGCGACCGATCGACCACACACACAATCCCCAACTGACTTCGTGGATCGAAAGTGCCAACGCACCCGATTCCGACTTTCCCATTCAAAACCTGCCCTTCTGCCGGTTCCAGCCCGACGGCGGATCCATCTCGATCGGCACGGGAATCGGTTCGATGGTTTTGGACCTCGCCGCCACCGCCGATCTGTTTTCAGCCGAGTTGCGTGATGCGATCTCGTCGCGTTCGCTAAAGTCGGTAATGCAGTTGCCCGTTGACCAGCGGATTGCCTTGAGGCATCGGATCAGTGAACTGCTCAGTGCCGACTGCCCGGACTTGCGTGATGACGCGAAGCTTCGAGAACAGGCGTTGTTGAATATCGATCAGGTCCAGCTGGTGATCCCGGTGCAAAGCCGCGACTACACCGACTTTTACGCTTCGGTGTTTCACGCCACCAATGTGGGCAGCATGTTTCGACCGAACAATCCGCTGTTACCCAATTACAAACACGTGCCCATCGGCTATCACGGACGGGCCAGCAGTCTTGTGGTCAGCGGCACTGCGGTGAAACGACCGGTGGGACAACTGTCTCCTGCCGAGGAAGGTGGCGCGCCCAGTCGCGGTCCCTGCAAATTGCTGGACTATGAAATGGAAGTTGGATTCTACGTTGGTCCCGGCAACGACCTGGGACAAACCATTTCGATCGCCAGCGCCGAGGATCAAATATTCGGCACGACGCTTGTCAACGACTGGTCAGCGCGTGACATGCAGAAATGGGAGTATCAACCACTGGGTCCTTTTCTGGCCAAGTCCTTTGCAACATCGGTGTCGCCCTGGATTGTTACGATGGAAGCGCTGGCGCCGTTTCGCTGCGCAGCGTTCGAGCGTCCTCAGGGTGACCCGCGGCCCTTGAACTATCTGAGTCTCGACAGCAACGAGTCACATGGCGGGATCGATCTGCAACTACAGGTGTCCATTGTCACGGCGGCGATGCGGGAGCAAAACCTGCCTCCGCACCAGGTCAGTTCAGGAAGTTTTCGCGACATGTACTGGACGATTGCTCAAATGCTGACGCATCACAGCAGCAACGGGTGTAACATGCAGCCCGGTGACTTGCTGGCCAGCGGCACGGTGTCCAATCGGGATCGCAGCTCGCGCGGCTGCCTGCTCGAAATGACGTGGGACGGCGATCTGGACAATCCCGTGCCGGGAACGCAGCGAACAGCGATCCAGTTTCCCGGCGGCGAGGAGCGCAAATTCCTGGCCGATGGTGACAGCGTCATCATGACCGGCTTCTGCGAGAACGATCAATATCGCCGCATCGGCTTTGGCACCTGCGAGGGCACCATCCTGCCGGTAAAAAACTGATCGGTCATCGGCACGAGCGAGCAAAATACGTGTGTCAAATTGTCGCACCCCGCGAGTCGTGTGAATTCGTCAACGGTCTTTGCCGTATCCAGCCGTGTGGGACAGCGCTATAATGTGCGTGGTGCCGTAAACTCTGTTGCGACTTCCATTCGCCGTTCATTGCCGTCTATCAGTGCGCTCACGACCCAACCTCCTGCCAGTCGCCCGCCTGTTTCAATCTGCTGGTTGATCGGCTGCGCTGTTTTGGTGACAGGTCTGACAG
>JBPCVB010000647.1:0-7517 GCA_051010855.1 Pirellulaceae bacterium
AACCGAGGCCCTCAAATCGTCCAACCTGCAACAGAGTCAAACGTGCTGATCAAACAGGATCGGATTGCCATCCGGATCGACGACCATACAGCTGGCGGGGCCCTGCGAGTCTTCGTCAGCCTGGACGTGGATCTCGATACCCTGCTGCTTAAGTTGGCGTTGCAATTCACGCACATCAGTAAACGATTCAAGCGGCTGCGCGTTTTGGTCCCAACCGGGATTAAACGTCAGGATGTTTTGTTCAAACATGCCCTGAAACAGACCAATATTATGATCGCCGTTTTTCATGATCAGGTAGTTTTGCGAAGCGTCGCCGGCAAAAACCGTGAAACCCAGCTTCTCGTAAAACGACCGGGAAGTTTCCAGATCCTTGACCGCCAGACTGACCGAAAAATTACCAAGTTGCATTGGGTACCCTTAGCTGAATTTGACGCATCGATTAGTCAAAAATAGTACCGGGACCCGATGCGTTTGAACAGCAGTCGCACGCTGTATCCAGCGGCTAAAGATGACATTCGCAGGTCAAGCGAATGCGATGATAAACAGCGCCCAGGTTCATCCAGAACCTGATTCATTGCTTCCGTCGGTTCTCGTCCCTGAGTAACGCGATTGATAGTACGCCAAAATTGATGGCGGGTTGCGGCAGGAAGGAAGTTGCTTCCCACAAAGTTTTGCATTTTTGGCGTCGGATTCACCGTCACCGCGCAAATAGAGAGATACGAGCAATCGTTTTGCGATTGCAGAGACCTTCCCTGACGTGTTGACGGAGACTCACATGACCATGTTTT
The DNA here is from genome assembly GCA_051010855.1 of Pirellulaceae bacterium. GTDB lineage: Bacteria > Planctomycetota > Planctomycetia > Pirellulales > Pirellulaceae > CAJQPP01. The sequence goes on from JBPCVB010000647.1 coordinate 789, forward strand.
CACGTGCTGCCGCCGTTCTGTTGACGGCGTGTTGCATATCGCCGTGCCCCGGTGACGTGCTTGTTTACGATAATTCGTCTGGCCCGCTGGTGTCACTTTCCGGGTTTAGCTCAGCTGGCGAATTGATCAATTTCGACAATAGTCTGGCCGGTCTGGAAGTGTTTCAGCTGGATTTCGGTATCGCTTTGCCCGCGGCAGGCACGTTCGATTTTGAATACATCGTCGAGTTTTGGGATACCCACAACGCATCAGGAACACCGGTGCACGAGGATTTGCTATCGGCGTTTATTGTCGACCCCAATCAACCGTTTACGGTTGTTGGGACGGCAACCGGGTTAATCACATCCGATGATCTTCGTCCGGCGGGGCTAAGTTTTGTTCTTCCCGACGACGGCAAAATGTTCTTCAAGTACACGATCGTTGACAAAACTGACGGACTACAGGCAGACCCGGCCACCGAAGCCACGGTGTTGCTTAGCCGCGGTGGCGTCAGCATTGGCGACAGTCCAGATTCCATTTATCTTGACCAAAACGGTGATGGGATCCTGGGTGCCGGTGAACGATTCGATCTGCCGGGAGACCCGGGCATCGACCAGGATAACATAAGGTTGACGTTACACGCAGCAGCCGTTCCCGAGCCTGGTAGCGTGGTTTTGTTGTGTATCGCGGCCGTGGCACTGGTCACACGAAGGCGTCGCTGATAGGCCGCGATCGGTCAGCGATATTTCGCCACAAAAGTCGCCGATTTCTGTCCAATCGGCGATTTTTTTCGTCCGGATGCTTTTTTGGAGTCCCCTTTTGGTGTCCCTGTGCATCTTCGTGGGATGTGGGGAAAACGTACGACCATTTCAATTTGCCTGACGAATCCGGGTGTTTCGCGCAGCAGGTTCGCGAAGCACGCGATGGCTGTCGCCAGTCACTCAATGAGGTACTGACCCAGTGCCGCGACTATTTGTTACTGATTGCCAACCATGAAACTCAAGCCGCGTTGCGACAGAAGGTTGGCGCATCTGACATCGTCCAGCAATCGTTGATCAATGCGGAAGGTTCAATTTCCGCTTTCCGTGGAACAACGCGGCCAGAATTCCTGGCGTGGATTCGCGGCATTCTCAAAAACGAAATTCTCAATCACCGTCGTCGCTACCTGTACACCCACAAACGGTGTGCGGTCAGGGAAATTCTGCTCAACGTCGATGATTCACGCCTCGACGCCGGCTTGATGGACAGCATGGTGACGCCGGGAGCCGGTGCCTCGCTAGCCGAAGAAGCCGTCATGGTACGGCATGCCGTTGCGTCCTTATCCGCATCGGATCAGCAGATCATTCGTCTGCGCGTTTGGGACAGACTGAGTTTTGCTGAAATCGGCGCGGAAATGGACCGTTCCGACGACGCGTGCCAGAAATTGTGGACGCGTGCCATCATGCGCTTAAAAGGCAAATTGCACTATTTGAGTACGAATCGGGGCGCTTCGTGCCAGTTTGACGAGGTTGGATCATGAATGATCATTCCGACATTTCGAGTCAATCGCAAAGAATTGACGAACTTGATCTGCTGTTGAAGGGCGTCGTCGATGGATCCGGGATTAACCAGAATCTGATCGATCAGACAACCGAGGACGATAGTCAATTGGGGCAACAGCTCGCGGCTTTCAAGCGAACGGTAGATATTCTCAAACGCGTTTCCGCATTTGACGCCGCTGCAGAATGCACCATGAATGGAAGTGGCACGCTTATCACCGATGGCCAAATGGAACCACCATCAACCACTGCCGTCGACGATGTGCTCGATGCTCCGTGTCGACACTTTGGCCGCTTCGAGCTGGTTCACCTGCTGGGTCACGGCGGATTTGGCATCGTCTATCTGGCTCGTGATCCAAAGCTAAAAAGGGCTGTTGCGCTCAAGGTTCCACGTACCGATGCACTGATGATTGAAGAAGTGCGTCAACGATTCCTGCACGAAGCCGAAGCCGCCGCTGCACTCAATCATCCCAACATCGTTCCGGTTTACGAAATCGGTGACGTGGGCGGTGTCGCGTATATCGCGTCCGAATATTGCGACGGCCCAACTCTTGAACAATGGCTGGCCGACCACCAGCCAAACAATAGACAGTCGGCAGAACTGGCTCGTTCGATTGCCGACGCATTGCAACACGCCCATAGCCGCAATGTGTTACATCGGGACCTGAAACCGCAAAACATCCTGCTGGTCACCGATGACTCGGGAGAAGTGTGTTCCTCTGACAGTCATATTCCGGCGTCGGCCAAGATTACCGATTTCGGACTGGCCAAGATCCAGACTGACGATTCCAATGTGACGCGAACCGGCTCGATCATTGGCACACCATCATACATTGCGCCCGAACAGGCAGCGGGCCGCGAGGGTGCAGCCAGCCAGCAATCGGATATCTACTCGATCGGTGCAACTCTGTATCGAATGTTGACTGGCCAACCTCCGTTCAAGGAGGCCACACCACTGGCCACACTACGCGCCGTGCAGGAGCAGGAACCCGAACCGCCAAGCAGACTCAATCCGGAAATCGATCCAGACCTCGAAGCCATCTGCATGAAATGCCTGGAAAGGGTACCACGGCATCGCTACAGCTCGGCCGCCGATTTGCGTACAGATCTGGACAATTACCTGAGTGGTTGTCCGGTGGCAGCGCGACCGGTCAACAGCGTGCAAAAGCTCGTGCGCTGGTGCCAACGGCAACCTGCATTGGCCGTTTCGACTGGTGCGCTTTGCATCGTCGTTTTGACCGCGCTGTTCGCCGGCTGGATCCTGTTAATCGATACGGCAGTACATCGGCGACTGGCCGAACAACGCGGTATTGATCTGCAACAGGAAGTCGTCGCAAAAGACGATGCACTGCATTCCGCCAAACGCATGGCCGACGAACTCAAGTCCGCCATTGACGACCTGTTCACTGCCATCGCAACGACTCCCGAAATCCAGTTACCAGGAACCGAGTCCTTGCGTAGCAACCTGCTGGTGCAAATCAGCAAACACTATGATCGTCTGCGTCTGCAAACGCCCACGAACAAGCAGTTGCGGCAGAGCTTTGTAGCGACTGTTAATCGGATTGCCAGTCTCAACAATCTGCTGGGTGATCATGTGAGTGCCATGGAAAATGCGGAATTCGCTATCCAGGTGACGCAGCAATTCCCCGCGGAGTCGATGGGTGAATATATCAACATCATTAACAGCCACCTGGAAGCGGCGCAGGCCAGCGCCAAACTCAATGACTCGGTTGCATTGCGGCAATTTGGTGCTCGAGCCATCGACGCTGCTACGAAAATGAAAAATCTTCCTGATGATCAACCGCACAGTCTTATTCGCACGGCAATTGCCTGCACATCACTCGGCCAGATCTACGCGTCAGTGGATGACTGGGCAACCGCCAACCAGTACCACCGCATGGCCATGGATTGCTGGAACGAAGTCAACATCGAGTCGCTAAATCCCATGATGGCTCGCGAACGGGTTCGCTCGTACCTGATTGCCGCCCGTAGCCTGGCCGCAGTGCAGCGCACTGGGGATGCGATGGAAATTATGGCGTTTGCACTGCCCCAGGCCGAAACAATGACTTGTGATCGTGACAACTCGCCGCCCGGATTGCTGTTGGAAATGGCTTTTGCCTATCGCAATTCAGCTTTCGCCAGAATCAGTAACCTTGAGGAATGCCTGCCGTATCTGAACAAGGGTATTGAGGTATCCAGCTATTTGCGTGACAAACACCCGTTGGTCCCGCAATACATGGATATATACGTGGCGTTGCGTTACCAATATGCCCTCGCTCACTTTATCGCCGGTGATTACGAGTCCTCCGGCAAGGTGTTTCGCGACGCATTCGGCGAACTGGCCGAAACCGTTCCCCATCTTTTGCCCGATCACGGGATCGCGTCTTATCGTTGAAGTTCGGCGACCTGTTCCAGCTGCGGTTTGGAAAACAGCCGATCGATCGTCAATCACTGGACCAACAGCGAAAACACCACCACGCCCAGGTCATATGTGTTGCTATGTGACAGGTCACAATTCAACACTCGCAAGAGTCGGTGGAATCCGGGGCCGGCGAGTTCCTGCTGAATCCGATGACATTTCCACGACGATCGTTCTCGAACGAACAGCAGTCAAACAGAATTGACTTCATCTTTTCGCGTCCTCGTTGCACTCGCGATTTTGCGCCAGAAAGAGAGATGCCAAGTTGATCGGCGATTTCCTGTTGAGATACCCCTTTCAGTTCATAGAGTTCAACCGCCTCGCGGTAGGTTTCCGGAAGTTGCTCAATGATCCCAGGCAGCCAGCCTGCGACCAGTTCGTTTAAATGTTCTTCGACATCGTGTTTAGTTTCCAGTTCCTCGACCATGGAAACTGCCTGACGCGCCCGGGACCGATAGTGGTCAATAACCAGGTTGCGAGCAACTTGAAATACCCATGGCGTAATGCGTTGGGCGTCATCGAAGTCGCCCAGGTTCTTGTGAATGCGGACGAACGTCTCCTGCAGCAGGTCGTCGGCAACCTGTTCATCGGAAACTCGTTGGCGAATGAAGCCGCTCAGTCTTTCACTGAGCAGCTTCCAGATCCGCTCGGTCGATATGGAATCGTCGCTCACGCTTTCCTTTCGACATTGTTTGTGCCCGGTCATAACGTCGTGGTTCATGGTTTGATCGCTTCAATGGTCGCCGAAACGACGTAGTTCTCGACGTCGCTGTTTGGAAACCAGTCGCCTATCATCGCGCGGCTTGCTTCTTTGGGTGTTACCTTGATCATACCGAATCCCGCATCCACCAGCATGGTCTCGATTTCTTCAATCGTGGCCGCACCGGACACGCAACCCAGGTGGGCCTCAATGTCATTGCGAACATATTCTGGCAATTTGCTCGATGCCACTACATCGGATATCGCCAGTCGTCCGCCACTCCTGAGAACACGAAAAGCATCCCGGAATACGGCGGCCTTGTCGGGCGAGAGGTTGATAACGCAATTCGATAGAATCACATCAACAGTCCCGTCGGCGACCGGCAAGTACTCGATTTCTCCAAGGCGGAAAACGACGTTTTCCGATCCGGATTTCGTGGCGTTGTCGCGGGCTCGTTCGACCATCGCGGCTGTCATATCTACACCGATCACGGTCCCTCCCGGGCCCACCTGTTTGGCGGCCAGGAAGCAATCGAATCCTCCGCCACTCCCCAGGTCGAGTACAGTCTCACCCGGCTTTAGTGCGGCAATCGCCTGGGGGTTGCCGCAACCGAGCCCCAGATTGGCACCTTCGGGCACTGCGGATATTTCCGCGTCGGAGTATCCGAGCTTTGTCGAGTAGGCAGCGATCGGATGGGCCGAGGGTGCATCTGTCGAACAACAACTCGTTGTACAGCATGGGCTGTTTCCAGACTCGGCGATTTTTCCATATCGCGTGCGAACCGCTTCTCTGACGTTTTCCATGGTTGTTTCCTTTGCGCGTTTTGCATGGTTGTTTCTGCCGACATTTGGTTGTCTTCCCATCTAGACGGACGAGCTCAAAAAAAGACGCAAGACCAGTCGGTTTTTTTAGTTCGAATCAGGAATCGGAGCCGAGGAGACCATACAAGCACGCAGCGCAAGCAAGTGTGTTCGTAGTTGGGATTTCTTCGAGACCGGCCTCCGTATGCGAAATCGCGTGGCCCGGAACACACTCGCTGGCGCTTCGAGCTCGTATTTCAGTTGCCGCCGAATCAACATTGCCAACACGGTTGATTTGCACCAGACCCTGCGTTACCATCGTACCAACCTACCAATATACCACTTCGATGAGTGCTCCGGCATGGGAAAAAAGAAGGCCAAAGAACAGTTCAAGGTCGAGCGGGTTCAGACCGGTGTCCGGATGGAAAAGCGGGTCTTGAAGGTGCTCAAGGGACTGGCGGAATATCACGACACGTCACTGGGCGATTTGCTGGAGGGGGTGGTATTGCATGCGTTTGATGGAAAGTGCGCGTTTTCAAAAGAGTCGCTGCGAGTCGTCGCGGAGTTGAAGAAGCTTTACAAACTGGACCTTGACGCATCCGCCAGCCACAAGCTGGAAGAGAAATAGTGGTACAAGCACGCAGCGTCAGCGAGTAGGTCATCCGGCGCAAACCACTTGCTTGCGCTGCGTGCTCGTATTCGAGATAACCATTCAGATTGCGGCAAAAGAGAATGACGAACCGCGCAGCCACGGAAGACAAGGATTTTGTCAAGGCATTTGAGGCATTTGAAATCTCAGCCAGCGACTTCGATCACCGGTCTCACATTCGAATGGCCTACACCTACCTTTGCGATCATGACGTAGAAACCACGTGCCGCAGGGTGCGTGATGTTCTCTGTAGATTCCTGAAGCTCATCGGCGTCGAACCGGCATCCAAATATCACGAGACGATGACAAGAGCATGGACCCTGGCGGTCTGTCATTTCATGGTCAGCACTCCTGACACACGTTCGGCAGCCGAGTTCATCGATGCCAACCCAAAACTCCTTGATAAAACAATCATGATGATGCATTACTCCAACGACGTTATGTTTTCCAATGCTGCCCGTCGCGCATTCGTAGAACCGGACCTGGTCCCGATCCCAAGGTATGACGCAAGTGCAACCAGGTGATTTCATCCATACGAGCACGCAGCGCAAGCAAGTGGGTTCTGTCAGCACGAGTCTTTTACTGGTAAACCCACTCGCTGGCGCTTCGTGCTTGTATAGGTGTGCTAATCCAGTTCGACGCCC
>JBPCVB010000648.1:0-6412 GCA_051010855.1 Pirellulaceae bacterium
GTCCCACTGGACTTCAGGTCGACGCAGATATTTTTCCAGCGTGACACCGTCCCGTCGTTCGTTTTGCAGTATGTTCATTACGGCATCAATGTCCTGCAACTTGCGATCCAGTTGGTGATGACGCTGCTCGGAAACAAGCCCCAGCTCGGCAGCCAGCGGCGTTAGGCGACGGTCAGCATTGTCCTGCCGCAAGAGCAGTCGATATTCAGCGCGGCTGGTAAACATGCGATATGGCTCATCAACGCTGCAGGTGACCAGATCATCGATGAGGACACCGAGGTAGGCCTGATCACGGTCCAGCACCAAACAACCGCCGTCACGCAAGACCAGCGCGGCATTGGCTCCGGCCACCAGACCCTGACCGCCAGCCTCTTCATAGCCCGTGGTGCCGTTGATCTGGCCAGCAAAATACAAACCGGAAACCGATTTGGTCTCGAGAGTGTTTAACAACTGGTCCGGCGGGCAAAAATCGTATTCGACGGCGTAGCCGTAACGCAGGATCTCGGCGCGTTCCAGTCCCGGAATCAGGCGGAAAATCTCGTCCTGTACGTCGCGGGGCAGGCTCGTTGAGACTCCGTTGACATACACTTCAAGCGTCTGTCGGCCCTCGGGCTCCAAAAACAACTGGTGTCGCGATTTGTCCGCAAACTTGACTACCTTGTCCTCGATTGAGGGGCAGTAACGCGGACCGCTGCCCTGAATCTGGCCACTGTACATCGGCGCGCGATCGAGGTTACGGCGAATCAGCTCATGCACCTCGTCATTGGTAAACGTGATCCAGCAAGGAATCTGATCGACCTGAAAATTCTCGGTCATGAAAGAGAACGGGCGGGGGCGTTCGTCCCCCGGCTGGATATCCGTCTTTTCGTAATCGATGGTACGACCGTTGAGCCGGGGCGGCGTGCCGGTCTTGAATCGCTCCAGCCGGAAACCCAGTCGCGTCAGTGAACTGCTGATGCCTTTGGTGGTTCCTTCACCGGCGCGACCGCCAGCCGATTTCGCTTCGCCCGTGTGCATGATCGCTTGCAGAAACGTACCGGTCGTGAGAATGACCTTGCGCGCCAGATAACGCGCGTTCCCCTTCACCGAAACACCAACGACTCGCTCCACGCCATTGACGGTTTCGGTCAGGATGTCGTCGACGATTTCCTGTCGCAGTGACAGATTGGGCTGTTGCTCAACGGCGAACTTGATCCAGTTCTGATAGGCCTTTTTGTCGGCCTGGGCCCGTGGACTGTGCATGGCCGGGCCTTTGCGCACGTTCAGCATGCGAAACTGGATTCCTGTGGCATCGATGGCCCGACCCATCAGTCCGCCCATGGCATCGATTTCCCGAACCAGATGCCCTTTGGCCACGCCGCCGATGGCCGGGTTGCAACTCATCTGGCCTACCGTATCCAGGTTTGTGGTGAGCAACGCCGTATTGGCCCCCAGTCGCGCAGCGGCACATGCCGCTTCGGTTCCGGCATGACCGGCGCCGACCACAATGATGTCGAATTCGTAGGTAACTGGATCACTCATGCCGATTTGGTGAACACGGCTGGCAGTGTTTCGATAATGTCCGTGGCCACCATGCCAACTTGCGATTTGATTTTGGCAGCAGTGTCGCCGGCCGCCCCGTGCAAGTAACACCCTAACACGGCGGCTTCCCAGGTCGAAAGGCCTTGTCCGATGATCGCTGCGATCATGCCAGTCAGTACATCGCCGCTGCCGGCTGTGGCCATACCGGGATTGCCTGTGCCGTTGTGCAGCATCTGTTCGCCATCGGTAATCAGCGTGCGATCGCCCTTAAGCACTGCGACGCAAGATGCCTTGTCGGCCAGGCTAATCGCCGCTTGTTCCTGTTTCGCGCGATTGCCTGAACCGCCCGATACAAGACGCCCCAATTCACCCGGATGCGGCGTCAGTACTTTGGGACACTCGCTGGACAGCCAATTGAAATCCCGGCCCAAATTATTCAGGCCATCCGCGTCGATGACCAGTGGCACATCCGACAGGTTGACGATATCAGCCAAAAGTTCATTCAACGATTCGCTGACCCCAAGGCCCGGGCCCACAGCAATACAGTCATGGGCAGGCACGCAGTCACAAAGAGTACGGTAGCTGTTGGCGCGGATACGGCCCTCGGCATCCGACGGCAGACCGACCGTCATCAGGCCCGGGTGGAATCCCGCGACGGTTTCCTGGCACGCGTCGGCGGTCGCAACCGTAACCAGCCCCGCACCGCAACGCAATGCAGCCATTCCGCTGAGCGCCGCAGCACCAGACATGCCACGCGATCCAGCGACAATCAGTACCCGACCGTAATCGCCCTTGTGAGAATCGGCACTTCGATCCAGCAATCGGTTCAGGAGTGCCTCGGCAAACAGTGGGTCGCTGGTAGCAGCCTCACCGTCCGACGGCCGCTTTTCAAATACCTGATCCGTGAAGTCGTTCAGGCTGATCTTGCCAGCCCGAAACTTCCTGGCGACGTACTGGAACTGATGGGGATTCATGCCCCGGTTGTAACAAAAAAACCGCCGGCTGACATACACAGCTGGCGGCGGTCGCCTTGCTTGATTCTGTTTCGATCAAATTATCGCTTTTGCTTCAGTCCGCTGGCGCTGATGCTGCGGAACATGGCGTCCATGGGACCAGGGTTGTTCTGGCGAATCAGAATCTCGTCGCCCGGATGAATCGCGTAGTTTTGAGCGTCAATGACGTGGCTGACTTCGTGGTCATAATTAACGGGCAGTTTCAGCACTTGACCGCTGTCAGATACGCGACGGGCAAGATCAATCAACATTCCCGTGTACTTTTTTGTAGCGCCTGATTCTTCCAATGCATCCTGTACGGTCATGCCGGGATTGATCCGGCCCTGATAGATCTTTGGCTGACCGCCCAGGTGGTTGGCGAAAATGATCTTGTAGCCCGGCCCCTGAGCGGCGGCGGGGGCAGTCATCTCCGGCTGTAATGGAGCCTTGTTGGTCGGCGTCGTGGCACATCCAGACAACAACATGACGCCAATCGCCGGTAACAGCGTGCAACCCAGGACCAGTGACGACCAATTGCTTTTGATTCGAGCGTTCACGACAGCTTCCTTTTGTTAAACGGCCATACGCACTGCAGCGCACAGGTTTTCCCACGTCCCCCTTCTGATACAATCGCCATCGTCAAAACAACTGGAAAACTTTAGGCAGATTCCCCCGGCCATCATGCTTGCTGGCACCTGGATGCTATCAGCACGCCGGATCATTCATGAGTGGATGGGCGAACAAAGTAGTGGCTGTCACAGGTGGCTCGGCCGGGCTGGGGCGAGCGATTGCGCGAGCATTTCGTAATCGTGGGGCCACCGTGGCTTTGATCGCCCGCGACGAGAAACGATTGCAGGCAGCGGCCAGTCATCTCGGCGGAGACCAGGTGCTGACATCGGTTGCCGATGTTGCCGATGAGAATCAGGCCAAAGCGGTGATTTCCGACATCATCGAACGGGCAGGGCGGCTGGATGTTCTGGTTAACAACGTGGGCAAGTCGGTTCGCATCGAACTGGCCAAAGCGACACCGGATGACTACCGCCAGTACATGGAAATCAATTTTCTTTCGGCAGTACATTGCACGAACGCGGCGCTGGATGCGTTGACTGAATCGTCCGGGCATATCGTCAACATTGGTTCGTTGTCGTCAAAGACGGCGTGGCCTTTTCTGGCACCCTATACGACCAGCAAATTTGCGCTCGGCGCGTTTACGCATCACCTGCGACTGGAAGGCCCATCCAATGTGCACTACATGCTGGTCTGTCCCGGTCCGCTAAAAAGGGAGGATGCCGGTGAACGCTACAACGAACAGGCATCCGAACTGCCTGATTCGGCGCGAAAACCGGCAGCGGGTGCCAGGGTACGCGGTCTTGAACCGTCACTGGTGGCGGAAAAGATCGTGCGTGGTTGCGAGAAACGCAAACTGGAATGGCTTCCCTGGCGATTAAGGCTCGGCTATGTCGCCCTGTCCATGTCGCCGCGACTGGGCGACTGGATTATCCGACGCAAAATGACAAAATAGTCGGCTCTTCCGGAAACTCAATTTCAGCCTGTTCTCGACATTCCGTGTTCAGGTGAATTGTGATCACAAGCTAAAGATAGCGACCATGGCACACTTTCCCGACGTTGACTCGATTCCGTTCGAGGGATCCGATTCGGCCAACCCACTGGCCTTTCATCACTACGATGCTGACGCGGTGATCGAAGGCAAAACGATGCACGACCATTTTCGGTTCAGTGTCGTTTACTGGCATACGTTTCGGGGCACCGGAGCCGATCCATTTGGGGCTCCAACGCTGTTGCGTCCCTGGGACGACGGATCGAATTCGGTTGGGAATGCCTGCCGCCGCGTGGAAGCTGCTTTTGAATTTATGCAGAAAATCGGCGCACCCTATTTTGCCTTTCACGATGTCGACATTGCGCCGGAAGGCGAATCGTTGTCCGAAACCCAAAAAAACCTGGACACGGTCGTCAAGGTTGTGGAACGGGAGATGCAGCGAACTGGCATCAAGTTGTTGTGGGGAACGGCCAACCTGTTCAGTCACCCGCGGTATATGCACGGTGCGGCAACCAGCTGCAATGCAGACGCCTTCGGGTATGCCGCAGCGCAAGTGAAGAAATGTCTGGAGGTTACTCAACGCCTGGGCGGCGAGAACTATGTGTTCTGGGGCGGTCGAGAAGGCTACCAGAATCTGTGGAACACCGAATTGAAACGGGAACTGGACAACCTCGGCCGTTTTTTTCATATGGCCGTCGATTACGCCAGGCAAATCGGTTTCACCGGCCAATTCCTGATTGAACCCAAACCCAAAGAGCCCACCAAGCACCAGTACGACAGCGACGCGGCAGCGTGCATCAATTTTCTGCGCGCCTACGATCTGACCGACCACTTCAAGCTAAACATCGAGACCAACCACGCCACGCTGGCCGGTCACACCATAATGCACGAGCTTGAGTATGCCGCAATTCAGGGCATGCTCGGCTCGATCGATGCCAATCGCGGCGATCTTCTACTGGGCTGGGACACCGATCAGTTCCCCACGGACATCTACCAGGCCGCGCGAATCATGCTGGTGTTATTGAAGCATGGCGGACTGGGCTCGGGCGGCGTCAACTTTGATGCCAAGGTCCGTCGCGAAAGTATCGATCCGGTCGATCTGTTTCACGCTCACATCGGCGGGATGGATACTTTTGCGCGAGGATTGAAGATCGCGGCCGCCATGCGCGCGGATGGCCGCCTGCAGCAATTGCTCAACGAGCGATACGCCAGCTGGTTAACTGGACTGGGAAGCGAAATCGAAAACGGCAAACACGACTTCACATCGCTGGAAACAGTGATGCTCTCGAAGGGCGAATCGACGCCCAATACCAGCGGTCGTCAGGAATTGTTTGAAAACCTCGTGAACCAGTTTATCTAGTTGGACGGCGCAAAGTCTCACTGCGGGTTATTGCGCTATTCGTTTAACGGCGTCGTACCAGACTGACAGAATCAGAGTGTTCCCCGCAAATTTCTGTTGTCTGGTTATTTTTAGTCGAATCCGTGTCCGCTTCCGGTTTCCAATGGGAATTAGCGTTCGACCTCGACCGCCATTGGAAGCACTCCCATGAACAGTACCAAACAACTGGCCAAAGCAGGCAAGCACTGGACCTGGAAACCACTGTACTGGATCTTGTTGCCCCTGAACGTCATCCCGTGGACGATCGGGTTACTGTTGAGCCTCGGCGACTGGATCATGCACGGCAATGAATTGCATTTGTTAAATCAGGCCGAGGATATCGAGGGTGCCGACGTAATGCTGCAACACGGCGGCAGTTCCGTCACGATTGATTGCGCTAAGGTTAGCGCCGAAGATACCCACAGGCTGTTGTCCGATGCGTCTCATATTCAGCGGGACCTGCACTTGATGCTGATTCATGTGACAAGCGACATCATGCCGCTGGTGACAAGGCTGAGCGGCCTTGTCGATCTGGACATCAGCGAAAGTGATATCGGCAACGTCGATCTATTGCATCTCGGCAACCTAAGCCAACTTGACGCTCTTGACGTGTCCGGCACGCGTGTCACAGATGATGGGTTGCGTGCGTTGGCGTCGCTTAAATCCCTTGCCTGGCTGGATTTGTCAGACACTCAGGTCACCGACGCCGGCCTTGAGCATTTGTCGGGACTTACGCATCTGGAATCGATTCGTGTACAAGACACCAACGTGACCAGCCAAGCGATGGAACAATTCAGCAACTCCGTGTCGCGGAACGTCGAATTTGTTACTTGATCAACGGTTTGAACCGTCACCAATTGGACTACCCGGCGGTGACGGGGGCGGGGGAATCGGTTCGGCGGTCGGCCACGGTCGCAATTCAAAACGGCGGATCTGATCCTGCATCCCGCTGATAAACGACCG
>JBPCVB010000649.1:0-4942 GCA_051010855.1 Pirellulaceae bacterium
CCTGCGCCCAGGTGCCGGTCAAACCAACGACGATCCACGGGGTGTCAGGCGGATGGTACGCAAACCGGTCTACTATCACGGTACTGGAGCCGAGTCCGGACACCCAGGCGTCCGCGTCGGCATCCGATGCAAATGAACGAATCGAGTGGACCGATCCCTCCATAGGTTCCCTGCCGCTCAGCAGGTCAAGCGGATCGGCCGCCACGGTCGTTTTCGTGATCACCATGATGTGACAGGGCGGGTTGTATTGCACGTCGATGCGAAAGTCGTGCAGGTAGTCGGAGTGAAGTACAGCAGACTGTGCGTGGCCAAGTTGAATGGAGCTGAGCGCGATAACCAGCGCCAGCAAGGGTTTTGCAGGGTTCATGCCTGTTCCTGTGTTTCGGACAAGAGAGAGAAAACGCGGTAGCCTGTGTCAGCGAAAAATGCCCATCAGGTGTTACAGCGTTGGCCGAATTATTCTTGGACTGCAGCTTCTTAGGCAGCAGCTTCACTGGCAGGAATCTGGTCGATCCCCTGCGTGGCCCGCACCTTGCCCACGGCAATCGTGGATTCCATCTGCCGCCGGTTTGCTGCTTCCTGATCACGAGAGAGTTCTGGATGAAACAGATGCCAGGCGAGGGCCCAATGCCTGGCATAAAAACGGTGGCGGCCCAGATTGTGCAACCTCACGCATAGCTCCGTGTCTTCGCGACCCCATCCCTGCATCTGCTCGTCATATCCGTTGACGTCCAGCAGATCCTGTCGCCAAAAGGCCTGGTTGCAGCCGCGTGAATTCTTCAATCCCTGGTTTTCGGTCGAGAAGCGTTTCATCAGCCAGCGATTGCGAATCATCTGTGAGCGACGATTCAATCCTCTCGACAGCAAATGCGGCCGGGGCAACGTGTCGGAATTCAGTATTCGGGTTGTGGCACGTTCATCAAAACAGATGCGGCGTCCCTGCGTGTATCGGCCCGGTAGGGCGATTTCCACATGGTCAGAAATGAACTGCGGATGGAGAAGCATGTCCCCATCGGAAAAAACCAGATACTCGGCGGTTGCTGCCACGATGGCCCGATTGAGAATCCGGGTCTTGCGAAAGCCCTGATCGGGTTGCCAGCAATGCAACACCCGATTGCTGACGCAATCCGAAAATTGATCGATCACATTTCGAGTGGCAGGTGTGGAACCATCGTCGGCAATCAGGACTTCATCGGGCAATCGAGATTGCTGCACCACGCTGCGTAGTACAAGACCCAGGACGTCGGGTTGATTGTAAGTGCTGATGATGAGTGCAGTCCGCATGGCGGCATTTTGGAAAAGATTCGCGGCACGGTAAATAGCGATTTGCGGGCAAGACGTGCGAGCGCAAAACTGTCGGGCGCAAAAAGAAATGGGAGCGCAAAAAAAGGGCACCGATAATCGGTGCCCCCAAAATGCGTTGGTTAGTGATCGAACGGCCTAGCCGTCGTCACCTTTTTTGGAATCGTCACTGCCACCGCTGTAGCGGCGGGTTCGTGGCGTACGGGCCAGTTCCCCGGTCACGGTGGTTTCGTCATCACCGCGAATGTAAGCGACCTCGATATCGCTGCCGGGTCGATTTACTCGTAAAAATTCCGTCATTTCACCCTGATCAGCAATGGTCTCTCCGCCCATCGATACGATCACATCGCCCACTTGCAGTCCAGCCTTGTCAGCCGGAGCATCGTCGACGATTTCCTCGATCCGGGGGCCGCGATCGTCGGCCACGTAATCCAGTCGCACTCCAAAAAAAGCAGGACGTTGCCGACGCCGCGCGCGTACGACCTCTGTAAATTTGGGTGCCGCTTCGGCGCTGGCCATTTCGCTGATCAAGCGTTCGGTGAAGTCGACCACCCTGTTGGCGCCCTGCATATTGAGCGTCTCGTAATCGTCCTCGGGCGTGTGATACAAGCCGCCTTCAGTTCCGGTGTGGAGGAACATCACGGGGATGTCCTTGCGAACAAATGCCATGTGATCACTGCCGGCGAACGGACTGGAAATCTTGTCGAGAACGAGAGGTTGGCTGGAGTCGTTGGACCTGTCCAGGATGGCGTCAAACGTATCGCCGGTACCGGTTCCGAAAATCGTCAATTTGTCGTTTCTGAGTTGCCCGATCATGTCGTAGTTGATCATGGCGATGGTTTTGTCCAACGGGAACAAGGGGTCTTCCACGTAATAGGCACTTCCCAGCAGACCACGCTCTTCACCACTGAAAGCGATGAATACCAGGGTACGGGCAGGTTTTTCGTCGGCCTGGGCAAACCGGCGGGCCAATTCCACTATCCCGGCTGTGCCCGTGGCATTGTCGTCCGCGCCATTGTGGATTTCCCGGCGTCCCGGTGCGGCGGAACCATATCCACCGAAACCGAGGTGATCGTAGTGACCACCGA
This sequence comes from Pirellulaceae bacterium, assembly GCA_051010855.1. GTDB lineage: Bacteria > Planctomycetota > Planctomycetia > Pirellulales > Pirellulaceae > CAJQPP01. The sequence goes on from JBPCVB010000649.1 coordinate 2,391, forward strand.
TCACAATCACTTCATCAGCATTTGGACCTTCACCCCGCACGATGCCAACGATGTTGGACGTGTCTACATCATTGTCCGAGAAAGCCGCCGTGCCGGAAACCGTCCATTCTTCAATCGGCTGGGAAAGTGGTTCGAGGTAATCGTCGAGGCGGGTTTCGATATCATCGAGGTTGTCCAGCTCACCCCCAGGTGGAGCGACCAGTGGAGCTTGCTTCAGAAGATCGTTGATGATTTCGCGTTTGACGTGGAAGAAAGGGAGCCCATTGCTGACGCGACCAAATGTATCTGATTGTTCCAGTTCGTCAGAATCCTCGCCGACACGCAATCCGTCGTTGATCAAAATCAGTCCTCGTGCCCCGGCATCACGTGCCAGTTCCAGTTTGCGACTGATCGAGGCGTTGCGTGAATTCTCGGTGCCGTCGAATACGCTGTTGGGGTCACGTTGCTGGGGTTCCATGCGAATCAGCACGACCACCTTGCCATCAACATCGATGTCGCGGTATTCGAGGTAGTTGTTGTCTTCATCGGTAATGCCATAGCCGACGAACACCAGCTCGGCGCCTTCAAAATCCCCCGAGCCGCCAGTCATCAACGACTGGAAATCAGCTCCAAATTCGAGTTCGATTTTTTGATCGTTGGGACCATGCAAAACAAGGCTGGTATTGTCGCGTTCAACAACAGTGCCGAGGTTGAGGTCGAAGTGCTGGCGATAGGTGCCGTCTTCGGTGCCGCTTTCGACACCAAATTCCTTCCAGGTATCGATGATATAGTCGGCGGCCAGTTCAATACCGCGTGAACCGGGTTCCCGACCTTCCAGCTCATCGGAGGCCAGATACTTGATGTCATAGTCGAGTCGTTGCGAAGGCGAGGCGGCTGACTGGGCGAGCAACAGACCGGGCTGCAGGCCAACGGCCAGCAACATCACGGCACAAATCCGGGAATAAAGACTTTTCACGCGTAATCTCCTGTTTGGTTCGAGCATCCCGACAGCGTTGAAGGTGGACGAGCGAATCCGAGTGAACGATTGAGTTGAACGTACGATTATCTACCTGAATCCAACCACGGAACATCCGTCACGAGTCGCTGATTCTGCCAATCGGTGCGATGAAATACGATGTTCCGTACCAAAAAGCGTCAAAAGAGGCGGGCCAGTGCCAGCCGCGTTCAATTTGGCGGCAAAACCACTCGTCGCGGCAACGAATTGACCGCTCGTCTCGGCAACGAATTGAAGACCAATCGTACTCGGCTGGGGGTCGGATTCAAGCGGCCCGTAGGAGAGGTTGCCAGCATGGTCGGCTTCTTGCACCCCGCATTGGCGGTCCCCTCTGGCCTATTTGTCCGGCCGATTCAGGTCGGCCAGGATTTGCTGGAACCGTGGTTCCTGGCGGCATCCAAACCACTCACTATCCCAGTCGGCCAGCGATTCCAGATCGTTGAATCCGGCATCAACCGCGTTCAGCAACAGGTCATGCGCACGCGCCGCACACCGGTTTTGAGTCCATCACGGACGGAACCTCCGTACACAACTGGCGCGCAAGCCGAGCTATTACATGGGAGTTATCTGGGTCGCAGAATTGGCCGCTGGAAACTGAATTTCATCAGGAATCTGGATGAACACCGCGGGCGACTTCGAGGTTGTGTCGTCTAGCCCTCGCTGGTGAAATCTCCAAGCTGACGCAGCTTTTCTTCAAACTTCAGGACCGCTCGATACCAGAGTTTGGTGACCGAATCATGGGACCTGTCCATCTGCTCGGCGATGTCGCGAAAAGGCAGCCGCTGGATACTGCGTAGTCGAATCACCTGGGCATAGTCATGGGGCAGTTGCTCAAGGATATCGTGGAAGTTTTCGATCTGTTCGGCCGCAATGGCTTCGCTGGATGGCGTCAGGTGATTGTCGGCGGGCGTGATGGCACGTTTGACAGCAGAACGCTGGCCATCCAGATGTTGCTCCCGGCCAATGTCGCGTTTTCCAGCGCGGTAGGTGCGCCGCATTTTCGCCATCTCATTGACCACAATGACTTTAAGCCAGCCGCGAAACTCGGCGGCCGTGGTGCCGCGAAAATCGTCGAAATTCTCGATGACCTGGGTTAACGTCTGCTGCACAATGTCCGAGGGCCCGACCTTCTGTTGCAGCGACTTGTCCATGTGACGCTGTGCCATCAGGTCGAGGTAGTCCTGAATCTGGGCGAGCAGCTGATTTCGTGCCTCGACATCTCCCTCGCGACTTTGGGGAATCAGCACACTGATCGACTCCAGATCGATATTGGACGCTTTGCCGTCTGCATCTGCCATGGTTTCAGCGTAGTCCAGGGGTGCCTTCCGCGTCAAAACGATGGGGAAGGTTGGCCCGTGGCAGGACCTCGTGATCGGTAAATTCTGCCCGTTTTACCGGGTTGGGGTGTTGGCCGGGGGGGCTAAACGACTTCAAAGAACCCGCTTGGGCAGTTAAACTTTGACAGTCTCGATTTGGCACAGAGCCTGTCAGTCCTGGTTCCCGCCACGCGACAGGGATTCCCGTTTCCAGGAAACGGCCGCCTGACGATGACTTGACC
>JBPCVB010000650.1:0-2744 GCA_051010855.1 Pirellulaceae bacterium
TCGATGCCGACTGTTTGACAAGTCTTGTCCCCGCTGAAGGAGTTTCCATGGCGTCCGCAGATTCCCCCGCTGAACGTGCTTCCCGCGATTCGGCGCTCGACAGCGATCAGGCGGTACGCAAGCGTTACTCGGCGGCGGCAACTGCCTCGGAACCCGCGCTTTGCTGCAACGTTTCCTACAATCCGCGCCATCTAAAAGCAATCCCTCAGGAAATCATCGACAAGGACTATGGATGCGGTGACCCGTCATCGTTTGTGAATCCGGGCGAAACAGTGCTGGACCTGGGCAGTGGCGGCGGAAAACTCTGCTACATCGCTGCACAAATCGCTGGTCGTCAGGGCCAGGTCATCGGTGTGGATTGCAACCGCGATATGTTGGCGCTGGCCAGAAAGTACCAGCAGGAAGTGGCCGACAATCTCGGATTCGCCAATACTGACTTTCGCTGCGGTCGTATTCAGGATCTTGGTCTGAATCTGGAACTGTTAACTGACCGCTGGGGCAATCGCCCTCTGTCGCAACCCGCTGACTGGCTGGAGCTGCGATCGCTGGAACAGGAACTGCGCATGCAGCATCCGTTGGTGGAGGACAACTCGGTCGATTGCGTGCTGTCCAACTGTGTGTTGAATCTGGTCAATCCGGCGGATCGACAGCACCTGTTTCGTGAGCTCTTTCGAGTGCTCAAGGTCGGTGGTCGGGCAGCGATTAGTGATATTGTTTCCGATGAGGATGTTCCGGAAGCCATGCAACGGGATGGCGAGCTGTGGTCGGGGTGCATTTCCGGCGCGTGGCGTGAAGATCGTTTTGTGGAAGAATTCAAACAGGCCGGATTCCAGGGAGTCCAGATTGCCAAGCTGCAGACAACGCCCTGGCATACCGTCAAGGGCATCGAATTCCGCTCGATGACCGTGGTCGCCTTCAAACCCGATCCTGGCACATGCCTGGAAAGACACCAGGCAGTGATCTATCGGGGTCCGTTTGCATCCATCATCGACGACGACGGTCGGACATATGTTCGCGGCCAGCGGACCGCCGTGTGCGACAAGACCTTTCGCGCGTTGCAAGCCGAGCCCTATCAGGGCCAGTTTATTGCGATCCAGCCAGTGTCTGAGGTGCCGCTCGAAAATGCCACAGAATTTGACTGCGCGACAGATCAAATACGCGATCCACGAGAGACCAGGGGAGCGAGTCCTGAAGTGTCGAGCGGCAATGGCGCCTGTTGCAACGGTGACAACTGTTGCTAGTCTTGAGACACTATGCCTCTTTTTCTGTTAAATCAGCCGCGTTGCCTGTTCGCGCATATTCCCAAAACCGCGGGAAACTCGATTCGTAACGTTGTCTTCGAAGGGGACTACGCGGGTCCGTGGTTTGGGGATGAGTTACCAGCCGATTGGATGTCGTTGTTCAAGTTCGCTTTTGTACGCAACCCCTTCGATCGCGTCGTATCGGCGTGGAAGATGTTTTCCGAAGGCACCGTTGACGACGCGTGGGAATTACCGGAAGGCGGCGCACTGGAAATGTCGCTGGAAGAAGTATTGATGCTCGGTCTGGATGACAACGCCAGGTTCGGACATCCCAGGTACAACCAGATCAAGCCCGATCCGTTGATTCGGCTGAAGAACCACATCTTGCCACAAACCCACTCGTATCACGGACTGCAGCACATCGAGTTCATTGGTCGTTTTGAACGACTACCGGCGGACTTTGCGCTGGTTGCTCGCACACTTGCTCTTTCGATTCGCGAATTGCCCCATAGCAACTGGACCGAACGCACGCACTACCGCGATTACTTCGACGACAGGACACGGCGGCTGGCAGAGGAACTGTACGCCGATGACCTTGAGCAACTGAAATACGAATTCTAGAACCAGGTGCGCTAGTTCAGCAGATCGTCCTGATCCAGCACCTTGCCGTCATGCTTGTGCAGAATCCGCGCGAACGTGGTCAGGCTGATCGACTCACTGATAAATCGCGCTGAACCATCACAGAAAGCCATCATGGCGCAGCCAGTGTGCGGACTGGAAGAACCGTACTTGTAAGCCAGCTCGCTGCCGTTGATGCCAAAATATCCCGACTCGAACGAACCGGGGAGCTCAACGAATGCGGCTCCGTCAAACGGGCCCTGACTGAGGTGGTTGCCGACCGGGAAGTCCAGCTCATCGGGATCGGTGGACGTCAGCCCCGGACGAATCAGCGTATTGAGTTCTTCGTTGGTTTCATGCCAGATCCCGCCGCGCTCGCCGAGCATAACCGTATTGCTGGTCCCGTCCGGAATGTGCTGGAACGAAGTGGAACTGTTGATATTGAACACTCCGGTTGGCTCACCCAGCGATCCCAGCGGAGTACAAACGAAGGCATCGACACCGCAAGAACCACCGTAGTTCATCTTTTGCACATGAAAGGTGCCGCGATTGCCGGACTCGATTTCCACATTTTTGTTGATATCCGACATGGAGTCAGACGGGCAAATGAAAACGGTCATAACTGTATCGAGAATCGACGAACCAGTTGTCGGGTCGTACCACGGATCATTGGGTGGCATGACGGACGTATCCATCCACAATTCGTGACCGTCATCATTGATTCCGTACTTGTTGTAGAGGTTGTCGCCCTCGATGTACGGCAGAATGTAGCTGGACCAACCCCAGCGATAACTGGCGCAAGGCACTGGATGGTCGCCACACGGCTCGGTCCACCCTGGTGGCAATACACGATGCGCTGACTGGTATGACTGGATGGCCATACCC
>JBPCVB010000651.1:0-7484 GCA_051010855.1 Pirellulaceae bacterium
GACGAGCGGGGCCTGGGCCACATCTCGATAAAGCAAGTGGGCAACTGGTTCCGCGGCAAAATAGAGCACTCCGGAAAACAGAATCGTGGCCGCCGAGCTGACCAGCGCGATTCGCACAAGAAATGATCGCAACTGTCCGCTTTGACGGTACGTTTCCACATACCGGTTGAATGAACCGGGCAGGCCCAGCACGGCCAGCGGAGCCAGCAACATCAGGTAGCTCCACGTCAATGACCACTGTCCCAGTTGCTCTTCTGGCAGGATGCGGCAAAACAAGATCCCCCGCACGAGACCGACGATACGCTGGATCGCCGTTAACACCAGGGCGAACATGATGCCGAATTTCAGAGAATCGACTTTCAACTCAGGTATCGGCGCAGCCGTCCCCGAGTCGGTTTTGGCGGATGCCAAATTGTCGGTCGAATCATCCATGCGGAATCCAGCAAGGTGACGGGAGGAATTCGCGCACTTCCGTCAGTTCGCGCAGAAAGTGCTCGAAAGCGTCGGTTATCCGCAAATTTTGGCAATTTGCTTCCGCTCTCGAGCTCGTCGATTGATCCCCGATAAGCGGCTTTGTGCCGAATATGACGCTGGTATCGTTGCAGGCCTGACCCCATGGTTCGCTGGGGAGCAACAGACGCCCTGGCATCAGTCTTGCACCGCAATGCTTCAGGTTTGGAATCGAAACTCCAGTTTGCTATATTCACGGGTCGCCCATCTGACCCCCTGGCTGAATCAGACAGCAGATTCCTCGTGTAAAACTTGACTCGCGTCAACGCGGTCAACCGGTTTATGGATACTTCGCCCCGAGTTGATTTTTCGATAGTTGCCCGCAACCTTGAACTTCCGGAACAGCAGGTTCGCGCCGCAGTTCAACTCCTGGAAGAAGGCAATACGATCCCGTTCATAACACGGTATCGCAAGGATGAGACTGGCGGCCTGCACGAACGTCCGCTGCGAAATATCAAACAGGAAGTTGCCCGACTTACGGCACTTGCCGAACGCAAGGCAACCATTCTCAAGGCACTGGAAAGTCAGGACAAACTAACCGACAAGTTGCGTGAGCAAATCGAGCAGACCACGCAATCGCGAGCGCTCGAAGACCTGTATCTGCCTTACAAGCCTCGCAAACAATCAGCGGCCGCGCTGGCGCGGCAGCAAGGCCTCGATCCACTGGCCCGCGATATTCTCGAAGGCCGCGAACCCGATGTCGATTTGGCTTCACGGGCCACCGATTTCGTACGCGTTGACAAGGGGCTAACGACTGTTGATGAAGTAATTGCAGGTGTCCGGAATATTCTGGCCGAACGATTCGCCGAACACGTCCAGCTGCGCAGGTCGATTCGCAAGATCTATCGCGACAGTGGGCAACTGACTACACAACTGATTGAACTTCCCGGCGAATCCGAAAACAAGCCAGCCCGGCAAGCTGCAGACAAACCCGCAATCCAGCAGAAAGTGGAAGCCGCCCCGCCAGCCGAAACACAGCCGACCCAATCAGCTACAACCGACCCGGCACCGACGGCCGATGTGGCCCAGGTATCCGATACGTCGGCGGACCAGCCAGCCAGTGATCAAGCGCAATCAGATGCCGCAGCGGAAACTGCGGCTGTGTCACCGGAAGAAGCCGCGGCCGTACCAGCCGCGGCCGCACCAGCCGCTTCGGCACCGGCCACTGCTGCACCAACCACTGTTGCACCAGCCGCCACGAAACGGAAAAAGAAAAAGAAGAAAAAGTCCAAACCTGATCCGTTTGCTGAATACAAGGACTTTTCTGAACCCATCCAAAAGCTGCCGCCACATCGAATCCTCGCCATTAATCGCGGCGAACGCGCGAGTCGAATCAATGTAGGTTTCAAAGCCGACTCGGACCGCATTACGGAGGAAGCGCGCAAGGCGCTGATTTCCGAGAACCATCCTTTCGCCGAGTTTCTGGTGACGGCCGTCGACGCGGCTTTGGCGGAGCAGATTCTGCCCAGTGTGGAACGTGAAATACGACGGGATTTGACGGAACGATCCGAAACACACGCGGTCAATGTATTTGCGCGAAATTTGCGACACCTGTTTTTGCAACCGCCGGTTTCCGGTCATCGTATTCTGGGTATCGATCCCGGTTATCGCTCGGGTTGCAAGGCGGCGGCGATTGATGAAACCGGCCAGCCCCTGGGGCACGGCGTGTTTTCCATCGTGGGCAACGAGGAACGCATCAATCACAACAAACAGCGGCTCGTCGAACTGGTCGATAAATACAAACCGGAATTGATCGCTATTGGTAATGGCAACGGCTGCCGGGCTGTTGAGCAGTTCGTCTCTCAGGTGATTAACAACGAGCTTGCCGGTCGCAATTTGCAATACACCATTGTCAATCAGGCAGGAACGAGCGCGTATTCGACCAGCGATATCGGCCGGGAAGAACTTCCGCAACATGACCCGGTGATCCGCAGCGCGATTTCCATCGCACGCCGACTGCAAGACCCGCTGTCCGAACTGGTCAAGGTAAGTCCCGCCAATATCGGTGTCGGCATGTACCAGCACGACATCAAGGCCCAGCACCTTGCTGATGCACTGGACGCGGAAGTTGAATCCTGTGTCAACCTCGTCGGCGTAAATGCAAACACGGCCGGGGTTTCTTTACTCAAATACGTCTCCGGCCTGGACCCGTCGGTAGCGACCAATCTTGTCGAGCACCGCAACAAGACCGGTCCTTATGACGGTCGCGAACAATTCAGGCAGATTTCCGGATTCGGTGACGTGACGTTCGTACAAGCTGCAGGATTCCTGCGTGTTGACGAGAGTTCCCATCAACTGGATCGCACGGCAATTCACCCGGAAAGCTATGACGTTGCCGACAAGATCCTGGAGTCGCTACAATGCTCGATCGCGGAACTGGAATTGCCCAAACAGGATTACTTGCGACGGACCCAGAACCTGCCTGCGCCGGAAGCAACGCCCGAAAAACCACCGACTGACACCAAGGCGACAGAGGTCCCAACGACATCTGAAACCGCGACCGAACCGACTGCCGGGTCGGCCTCGAATGAATCTGCCGCAACGCCGCCGGATTCAAAGGAAACGACCCAGGCCGAACCCGCATCGAACGACGACAACCCGGAGTCTTCGGCAGCAGCACCTGTTGAATCGGCCGTCCAGTCGGCCACGCAAGAGTCTCCACCGGCCACTGCCACTGCACCGCAACCCGCCACTGCACCGCAACCTGCCATGTCACCTGCAGAGGTCATTGCAAGAAAGAAACGGCGCAATGAACTGGTGCAAAAAATCAAGTCGCTTGATGCCGGCAAGCTCGCTCGCGAAATGGGCGTGGGTGAAATGCGGATACGCGATATCTTGCGCGCTATTCGCAATCCACTACAAGACCCGCGTGACGAGTCGCCGGCACCGGTTTTCCGCACAGGTGTCCTTAAACTTGATGACCTGAAACCTGGTATGCAATTGCGTGGCCAAATCGTCAACGTGGTGGATTTCGGCGTGTTCCTGAATGTGGGGATTGGCGAAAGCTGTCTGGTACATATCAGCCGGCTTTCCAACCGCTACGTCCGCGATCCCCACTGGTTCTACGCCGTCGGCGATGTTCTCAATGTTTGGGTTCAGGAAGTCGATCAGGAGAAACGACGCGTAACGCTAACGGCAATTCGTCCCGATTCTGCAAAACGCGAACGACGCAAGCCGGCACGAGGCGAGTCTCGCAAACCGAAACACGGTGAACGTGGCGGTCGCGGTGAACGCAGTCGAGCAGGTGCGGGTTCCGGTCGCGGCCGCACTGGAAAACCGCACGGCAAGGGCAAACCGCATCACAAACGTCCGCGCAAACCCAAACCGGTCACGCCTATTACCGAGGATATGGTGGAGGGCAAGGCTCCCATGCGCTCCTTCTCGGACTTGCTGCAATTTCACAAGAAAAAGACGGACGACGAAAAGGACAAGGGCCCGGAATCGGACTCCAGCTAGTTTCGCCGATTCCCCTTTTTGCCCTTCTGCCTGTCACCCCGGCGTCGTTTTTCGCGCTCTTTCTGTCGCAGCTTACCGGTCGCCACCGGATCTTCGGGTCCGACGACCACGGTCCAGAACAGATAAATTGCGATCACCAGTGGCAGCAACGTAAACACGATACTAAGGACCACGCCCACCGTGCGGTTGTGCACATCGGGATCCGTGATCTGCGACATCCGCAGCAGCGCGCTCCACATATTGGCACCTGCCCAGATTGTCAGGGCCGCTGCCAGCGCCATCCTTGGCCATGGATTCGGAAAGTTGCGACTCGGTTGATTCATGTCCGCTAGTCCGGTATTTCGCGATCGGATACACCGTTTATAGCCCTGCACGTTTTGATTGTCGATGCGAAATCAGGCAGCCGATGTGCCGCAATCGCTCGCCATTCACGTGTAACCCGCGCCGTATATAATGAGTCCGACGCCGGAATTACGTTCCGCGTCCTGAAACCGTTTCAATCGCCCCCTGTGTGGCGTCTAATCCAAATACATTCGGAGTTTTTGATGAGTACAGCTTCACCCCAGACCAGCGGCACACCAGCCGACGCAACGGACCCGTTGCGACTGGTCGATGTCGACTATGTGGAATTCTATGTAGGCAATGCCAAGCAGGCTGCCTACTTCTACGCGCAGTGTTTTGGTTTTGAAATCGAGCAAGTCCAGGATTTGACCACGGGCACACGCGACCGTGCTTCCTACCTGCTAACCCAAGGCAACATTCGATTCCTGCTGACCACGGGTCTGACACCGGACAGCCCCATTCAGGAGGAAGTCAGGCTGTACGGCGACGGGATCAAGGATATTGCCTTTACCGTCGACAACGCCGAAGCCGCCTACGAACAGGCCATCAAAAACGGTGCTGAAAGTGCCTATCAACCAACCGAGGTCACCGATGACAACGGTACGGTCGTGCGAGCCGGTATCAAGACCATGGGTCGGGTGTGGCACACGTTTGTTTCACGTACCGATCAGTACCATATGGACCACGTCAAAAAGACACGTGGCCAGTTCATGCCCAACTTCGCGTCGATGCAGCATCTGGCCATCAACGAATACAACCGTAACAACCCGGTCGGTCTGTTCTACGTCGATCACTGTGTCGGCAACGTGCAACTCGGCAAGATGGACCACTGGGTTAAATGGTATGAAGATGTCCTTGGATTCAAGCTGTTCAAGCACTTTGACGACAAGGATATCTCGACCGAGTATTCGGCCCTGATGAGCAAGGTCATGGATTCGGGCCGTGAGCTGATCAAGATTCCGATCAATGAACCGGCCGCAGGCAAACGCAAAAGCCAGATCGAGGAATATCTGGACTGGCACAACAACACGGCCGGCATACAGCACCTTGCCTTGCTGACCAAGGATGAACTTCACAGCGTTGCCCGGCTACGGGAACGAGGCGTCGACTTTTTGGATATTCCCGAAACCTATTACGATATCGTATGGGATCGCGTCGGTGAAATTCGCGAAGACACCGACAAGGTCAAGGACCTTCGTCTGCTGGTCGACCGCGATGACAAGGGATACTTGTTGCAGATATTTACCAAGCCGCTGCAGGATCGACCCACACTGTTCTTCGAGATCATTTGCCGTCGTGGCAGCGAGTCATTCGGCAAGGGGAATTTCAAGGCGCTGTCCGAGTCGCTCGAACTGGAACAGGAGCGTCGCGGCAACCTCTGATCCAACCGAAATCTGATATGGCCCGGCGTCTCCCTGCCGGGCTTTTTTTGTTCTGGGCCAACTGCCAAATCGGAAATTACCGGCTGCAAGCAAAGGTATTTGTCGCCTTTTTGCATCCAGTTATTGCATCCGGCAAATGCTGGCGTGATTCCCGATTGACATCGCCGTCGCCTGCCGTGTAACTGTCCCGACTTTGTCTCAACTCTCGATCAAGGTATGGGATACCGCATGAAATCAGTCATTACGACAATCGCCGTGGCCGCTATTACGCTGTCGATTGGCGAATCCACAATCGCGCAATCCACGCAAAACGGTTTCCGCGTGCCGCAGCAGCAACAACGAAATACCGGCAACCAATACCGCAACCCATCCAGCCAACAACCGCCCACTCACCAGGCCCATGAGGCTGGAATGCAAGGGACAACCGCGATGCAGCAGCAAACGCAGGCCATTGGCAACGCGGACCAGGAACTCGACCAGGCATTGGCTGAATTGCAGAATGCTCATGCACAACATGTTCAGGTATTGCAGGGTTTGTTAAGTCAGGTGCCCCAACAGGCTCGCCCGGCAATTGAACGAGCTATTGCCAATTCCAGTCGCGGAGCAGAAATGGCCCACGCCCGACGGTCCCACGCGCTGCAGCGCCGACAACAACGAATCGCCGATCAACGCGGCAATGCCGTTGGCCAAGGTCAGGGACAGCAGGGCGTGTTGGGTCGCGGTAACCAACAGCCGACACAGGGGCAGGGACAACAAGGCATCCTGGGTCGCGGTAACCAACAGTCGACTCAAGGTCAGGGACAGCAGGGCATCCTGGGTCGCGGAAACCAACAACGAACACAAGGCCAACAGGCCGTACCCCGCCAGGCACCGGCGCGAGGGAACACCGGTCAGGGGAACGGTCAATCGCCGCAAACCCAGGTTCCGCACACGATCAACCCACCTGCACAGCAACCGGTGCCTCAACAACAGTGGAACCAAAATGGGCGTGGTAATAACAATCCACGTGGGCGCAATCGCCAATAGCGAGAACCGTTACATCTTCCACGGAACCCTGGCCCGGATGCGAAACTACTGATCGGGCCTTTTTTACCCGCCACGGCAACTTGTGATACGATTTTCGCAATCGAATAACAAAACGGGGTCTCACGACCCCGTTTTTTTTTGCGTTTGGTAATGACTAGCGATCGGCGGGCATCTGAAATACCCTGATATCGCTTTTCGGGATTTCAATACTGTTCTCGCCTATGGCTATGGTCAAACCACGATTGGTTCGGTCTTGCAGCGTGAAGCCAGCGGATCCGTTCAGCACATATTCTTCCCCGGCGTACGTGCGAATCAGGCCCGTACCTTCCTCGCGTTGTGCCGGTGGCGAAAACCAGATCGGTGGGGTATCGGCAACCGACACCGCGTCCACATCGTCAACGCGCTGAGCCGCAAGCATTTCAACCAGTTTGTTTTTGTCGCCAGCCAGTTCGGCAGCACGTGATTCAATCTGACCAAATACTTCGGCGTCATCCAGATCAACGGCCGTGGTTGCCAACGGAAAATCCACCACCGGAGCCGTCAAAATGATGTCGTAAAGCGGACTGGTCATGACAGCTTTGTCACCATCAAACATTTCCGCTGCGACGCTGGGATACATGGCAACCCGGTTGGCACCCCAAAATCCGACGATCTGTTCCTGGGGAATAGATACGCCAGGTGTCGACGCCACCACAAACGAGGACTCGCCGGCCTCACACCGTATGACTGAACCATCATTTAGCATGACCATGGTGCCGGAAACTTGCT
>JBPCVB010000652.1:0-3493 GCA_051010855.1 Pirellulaceae bacterium
TGCAGTCGCCCCGAGGTGTCTCCCGCGCCGCCGACCTCGCGTTTGCGACTTGTTTCCTGATCCAACCAGAAACTGGTTTTTTTCAATCTCATGTTGCCTTACTCCCGCCAGGCGATCGACGAACAGGACATCCAGAGTGTTGTAGACGTTCTGCAATCGGATTGGCTGACCACCGGTCCACTGGTCAGTCAATTTGAATCGGCCATCGCCGATTACTCGGGTTCCCGGCATGCCGTGTCGATGTCCAACGGTACGGCTGCACTGCATGCCGCAGCCAATGCGCTGGGACTGCAGACGGGCGACGAAGTGATCGTGCCTGCCATAACATTCGTGGCAACCGCCAACGCTGTGATCTATTGCGGCGCGACGCCCGTTTTTGCTGATGTTGACCCGGAAACGTTGTTGATCGATCCACAGGATGTCATTCGCAAGATCACGCCACGAACCAGGGCGGTGTTTCCGGTCGACTATGCCGGACAGACGTGTGACTATCCGACGTTACGCAACATCGCCATGCGTAACGGGTTGAAAATCGTAGCCGATTGCGCTCATTCACTTGGCGGCATGTCATTTGGCCGGCCGATTACGTCCTGGACAGATATGGTTTGCCACAGCTTTCATCCGGTGAAGCAAATTACCACTTGCGAAGGCGGGATGGTGGCGACCAACAGCTCGGAAATGGCGGCTGACCTGCAACAGTTTCGCAATCACGGCATTTCGACGGACCATCATCAACGCGCCGCGAATGGCCAGTTCGCCTATGACATGCAGTCACTGGGATTCAATTACCGCCTGTCGGATGTACATTGCGCATTGGGACTGTCCCAGTTGCAAAAGCTGGGCGACTGGACACAACGTCGCGCTCGAATCGCTGCCGAATATCACCGCAACCTGCAGGACATGGATTTTGTCCGGCCTCTGGAAATTCGCCGCGGGGCCTCGCATGGCTGGCACCTGTTTGTGGTTCGCTGGGATTCGCAAATGACTGGCCTGTCACGGGATGATGCCCTGGCAGCGTTACGAGGTCGCGGAATTGGCGCCAACGTGCACTACCGTCCGGTTTATCAGCACAGTTTCTACCGGCAACTGGGCGAGCATCTGCGTTTTGATTGTTGCCCGCACGCGGAAACCGTTTACGACCAGATTTTATCGCTACCAATTTTCCCCGCAATGACGGCCAACGACGTGACTTTCGTTGTCAATGCATTGAGGGAAATTGGCGCGAGCCACCAGGTCAGGGCAAAGGTGGTGTAATGGCCAATCGACTGATGCTGTATTCGCGAGCCAATCCTGTTGTCGGGATGAACCGGTTACTGCGCAGTTTGATACTGGCCAGGGAATGGCAACGCCGCGATGGCGAAGTCGAACTTGTTTCCGGGCAATTGCCGGCATTGTTACGACGCAAGATCGCCATTAGCGGCTGCCAATTGCACCTGGCAGAATCACGGGACAAACAACAACTGGCAAAGCAGCTGTTGCAAATGGCTGGCCAACTGGACTGTCCATGGATCGCGGTAGATGACACCAGCCCCGAATTGGTCGAATTCCTTGGTGAAAAGAAGAAATCACCGCAGCGTCTCCTGGTGATTGGCGAAGCGCCGCCAAACTCGCACACCGATTTTGAAACAGGCGCCGAACCCGCTTTCGCGCTGATTCGCAAGAATCTGCAAAAACGGCCGTCGCCGACACACAAACGCAAGCTGCCACATCGATGCCTGATCGACCTGTCCTGCCTGAATGGTAGTGAATCGGCCGGCATGATCAATCGTTTGTGCCGACCGACCGGCAAACTATGCGCGACCCTGGACATCATCTCTCCGTTCGCCGCTTCGGCAGTCGAACAAATGAACCGCCAATCACCTGCTTTACGGAAACGCATCTTCTGGCATCGCAACAGCGATCGGCTGTTCGCCTCGCTGCATGCATTCGATCTGGCAGTCACGACCGATGCCGCCAGTTTCTTTGAAGCCGCGTGGTGCCGTGTTGCCAGCGTCTTGCTGGCGCAACGCAAACCTGCCCGCGCCAAAGATACCGATTCGCTCACGACCAGGCCCTGGATAATCGACAGGACTTCCGATGATTGGGTCGAAAACAGCTGCCAACATATTCTCGGATTCCTCAAGCAGCCCGATTCCATTGATCAGCACGCTCAGGAAATGAAACGTCTGGTGGATACTCAGGGTGCGATGCGGATTTGCGAGTTCCTGCAGAACGGTGCCATCAAGGAATCGCGGCGGGCCCGCTCGGCGTAACGGGCGTCCCCAACGTCGTATTACAGCTTCCCCACGCGCCGGAATAGCCTCATTTTCCCGTATTCATGCACCTTGCCAGCATGCGATTGATCTTGCCTGAACGGCCCTTTTTTTAATAATCTCCCGGCCTGTCAATGAATGACAGCTGTCCCGCCCCGCAGCATGGAAGCTACAGGCCAACATGAATAATCTCGGCCGCGCCCTGGGAATGGCGCTCCGCTACAAATGGTCGATCCTGACCTCCAGCATCTGCGCACTGCTCATCGCTGTGCTGTGGGGTGCCAACATCGGCGGTGTGCTGCCCATCATCGAGATCGTGTTCAAGGGAAAATCCCTGCACGATATGGTCGATGAACGTCTGGTCGATTCACAAACGAGGATTTCCGAAGCCGATGCCGAGATCACTCGGATCGAAAAAGCGTTGCCAGTTGCTAACGCTGCTCAACGCAAGGAACTCGAACGACAGTTGGCTCTGGCCAATGCCCTGGTTCTGGACGAACAAAAGTCGATCGAGCGTACCAAATGGTTTGAACCGTTTGTCCGCAATTACACGCCCGATGACGCATTCCAGACGCTGATGCTGGTATTCGGAATCTTGTTTATGGCTACGGTGCTGCGTTGCATGTTCCTGGCCATCAACATGTACCTGGTGGCGCGCGTAGGTCATCGCACGGTGCTGGATATCCAGGACCATTTGCATCGCAATATGTTGCGAATGGAATTGCACGAAATGGATGTCAAGGGAACTGGTGACTTGATTAGCCGGATTCGCGGCGAAACCTCCGCGATCTCCAGGGCCATTACAACCCTGTTCGGCAAGACGCTGCGCGAACCATTAAAGATGGGTGCTTGCGTGGCGGGAGCCGCGCTTGTGAACTGGCGATTGTTGCTTCTGTCGCTGGTCGTCGTTCCAGTGGCTGCGTTTGTCATGCTGATAATTGCCCGCTGGACCAAGAAGGCCCATCGTCGTGCGATTGAGGAATCGGCGCTGTTGCTTAACCGTCTGTTTCAGGCAGTTTCGTACCAGCGGCTGGTCAAGGCGTTCAACATGCAAAAGCACGAACACCAGCGATTTCTTTCCACAGCCACCGACGTTTACCGCAAACAGATGCGGATTTCGCTGTTTCACGCACTCGGTCGCACCAACAGCGAGGTGTTGGGCGTGGCGATAATTTCGATGTCAGCCATGGCGGGCGCTTACCTCGTCCTTAATGGCCAAACTCACTTGTTTGGCGTTCAGC
>JBPCVB010000653.1:0-7924 GCA_051010855.1 Pirellulaceae bacterium
GTCTTCATCATCGAAGTCGTCGTCGTCGACTTCTTCCCATTCATCTTCCTCGTCGTCGTCGTCGTCCTCTTCGTCGTAGTCGTCGTCGTAGTCCTCGTCGTATTCTTCTTCCTCGTACTCGTCGTCGTCATCTTCGTCGTCGTCGTCGACCTCGTCGCCATCGTCTTCGACATCTTCGTCTTCATACTCGTCGTCGTCTTCGTACTCGTCGTCTTCATACTCCTCGTCGTCGTCTTCTTCGTCTTCATCTTCTTCGTATTCCTCGTCCTCATCGTCGTCCTTGGCGACGGGATCAGGTGACCACGAAGAATCGGAGCGAACCGCGGCCAGTTGGTCGTCTGCCAGCTGGTCGGCGTCAATTTCAAGCTCGAGAGATACGGGCTGGGAAACGGTCACGGTTATTGCTCCTCCGGTTGAGGTTCCTGCGACGGCAGGCTGACAGCGGGGTCTGCAGAATCGACAAGTGTATGATTTTGGGGGTTTGTATCTGGTTCGTCGAGTGGATTTGGACCCGTTTTGGCAGGATTTTCGGTCTGGGTATCCTGGGCGGTTGACCAGTTGGGCAGGCCTTTTCCACGCAGTTTTTTGCCGCGTGGCAGGGCGTCGATGTTCGGCAATCCAAAGACTTCCAGGAACCGTTTGGTGGTGGCGTACAGAAACGGATTTCCCAGCTCGCTGCTGCGGCCGGCGATGCGGACCAGTCCGCGATCAAGCAATTGCCTCAACAGTTCCCCACAACTGACTCCACGAATGGCTTCGATCTCGGCCTTCAGAACCGGTTGCCGATAGGCGACTACAGACAGGGTTTCCATGGCTGGCGTGGTCAGGCGGATGGCAGACGGTGTGTTTTGAATCTTTGACAGCCAGCGACTGAACATGGGTCGCGTACGCAGCTGGTAACCGCCAGCCACTTGTTTGACGTGAAAGGCCCGTCCCTGTTCGTCGTAACCGCGGTTGAGTTGCTTGATCAGGGCGTTGGCCCGTGTTCCATCGGCCAGCCCGGCCAGCTGGGCCAGTTTGCGGCTATGTAACGGCTCGTTGGCCAGAAACAGCACGGCTTCCACGCGACGTAGTGGATCGAGTTTTTCCAGCTCGGCTCGCGCGGCCTGGGCGGATGCCGACGCCATATCAGCCACGGCCGGAGTGTCGGCGGAAGACTCGCTGACGCGATCGCTCATATTGGGCCTGGGACTGGGTGACTGGACAACGACGCCACACCGGGGAATAAACAAATACCCCGGCGTCTGTTTGCGGAAGTATTGCCCGACGCGATTCACCTCGGCAACCCCGATCAACGCCTCGGCGGGCAGGCTATCTGTGCATCGGCAATTCGCGTTCGCCAATTTAGCTTGCTTGAACGTATTTCACATTTCCGGCGGCGAAATGAACAGAATTTATCTGGACGCCAATTCAACCACCCGGCTGGACGAGCGGGTTCAGCAGGCCATGGGCGAGCTCCTGGCCGACAATTACGTGAATCCAGCCAGCCAGCACCGGCCCGGTCAAATCGCCCGCTCCCGCCTGGAACGGGCCCGGGCGGAGCTGCGTCAGTCGCTGGGGGCCGCGCCGGGCGACCGCCTGCTGCTGACCAGCGGAGGCACCGAATCCAACAATTTGGCCCTGATTGGACTGGCTCGTACCTGGGACGATTTTGGCCCAGAGACGCCGGAAATCATCATATCACCGATCGAGCATCCTTCGGTGCTGGGGGCCGCAGCCTTTCTGCAAAGCCGCGGTTTTCTGGTGCATCGCCTGCCGGTTAGTGGTCAGGGCGTGGTGCAAATCGGTGCGCTAGCCGAATTGCTGACGCCGCAAACCCGCCTGGTCAGCTTGATGCTAGCCAACAACGAAACCGGCGTGATTCAGGAAGTTGAGACGGCGGCCCGTATTTGCGCCGAAGTCGGTGTCCCACTGCACTGCGATGCCGTTCAGGCCGTCGGCAAGATCCCTGTGCATTTTGGCCAGCTGGGTGTCACCGCCATGACAATCACGGCCCACAAACTGCATGGTCCGCGTGGGATTGGCGGATTGCTGGTCAAGGAGCATGTGGAATTGCAGCCGATTATGTTCGGCGGA
Organism: Pirellulaceae bacterium; assembly: GCA_051010855.1. Classification (GTDB taxonomy): domain Bacteria; phylum Planctomycetota; class Planctomycetia; order Pirellulales; family Pirellulaceae; genus CAJQPP01. Next base: position 2,077 of record JBPCVB010000653.1, read on the forward strand.
GTCCAGCAGCTGGGTTTGCGGCCCGGAACCGAAGATGTCGCATTGGCCGGGGGTTTTTCGTTGGCCGTGAAACTGGCGGTTGATGAGTTGGCGGAACGCTCCGTTCGTATGGCGGATTTTCGCGATCATTTTGAAGCGCGGCTGGTTGCCGAAGTACCTGACCTGGTGATTCATGGCGCGGCTGTGGATCGTGCACCGCACACCAGCAATCTGAGTTTCCCCGGGGGGGGATCCAACGGAACCGTGAATCGGCAGGCCCTAATGATGGCGGCTGACGCGGACGGCGTGGCCATTTCAACCGGGTCGGCATGTACCAGCGGGTCCAGTGAACCGTCGCATGTGTTGACAGCGATGGGCTGCAACGAGGCGGTCATTGAGAGCTCGATTCGGGTCAGTCTGAGCGCGTTGACAACGGCTGCGGAAATTGATTTGGCGGCGCGTCGTATCATCAACGCTGTCAAGCGTTTGCGTCAACAAAAAAGCCGGTGAAAATGGCTTTTCGGACCTCCTCGAAACCGCCTAAAAATGCTAGAATTCGGGTCACTCGATGGCTCGTTTTTTCAGGCCAGATTGGGTGTCGTTTGAGGCGGTCTTTTGACCCGGCGACCCTGGCTCCGAAACCTGCTGTTTCACGGCCTGCAACGATCCACAAAGGGCAGATTCCTGACCACATCCTCCACTATTTTCTCGTTTCCCTTGCGCACCGTGGACACGGTGAATCGTGGTGTGCGCGCGGACTCAACCCACCCATCGGGTTCGGCTAATCAAATGGCCGGGCGATTTTATGGTGACGAACAAAATCCCTTGCTTCGCAGATGGTGCGAGCCTTCGTTTATGGCGGATCCTCCGACACCCTGGCCATTGGTCCTGTACGGGCCTTCGGGAGTCGGCAAATCGGCCCTGGTCGAAACGCTTGCCCTGCGACTGGGCGGATCCTGTCTGCAACTAACTGGCTCGGAATTCCGCCGCCAGTTCCTGGACGCTTCGCAAACCAGGTCCTTTCCGCGATTTCGCCAGCGTCTGTTGCAGTCCGATATTCTGTTGGTCGACGATCTCAACCTGCCAGCCAGCGAACTCGCTTTGACCCGCGAATTCGTTCAGATTCTCGAACATTACCTCGAAGCGCAACGGCCCGTTTTGGTCACCTGTCTGACGGCCCCCTGGACCAACAGCCGCTTGTCACCTGAACTGCGCTCCCGCTTGTCAGCCGGCCTGGTGATCGAAGTGCGACGGCCCGGTCCAGACGCCCGCCGAGCCATCGTAGCTGATGTTTTGCAGCGACTTGAGTTTGCCGTCAACGATGACGATTTGGACTGGCTCGTCGAATCGTTGCCGCAAACAGCTCCGCTGATTCGCCAGCGATTGTCGCGATTGTCATTGGCCGCCGGCCAACTCCCTTGCGAAGTGACTGATCGTGTGGCGCTCAAACAAATGCTCGCCTCCACCGACAACACAACCACAGACCAGGACGGGCGTGAACAGCTGGTGCGTCGCACCGCTCGATATTTTCGCCTGCCCGTATCGGCACTTACCGGCAAAACTCGCAAGCAGGAAGTCGTAAGGGCCCGTTCGATCGGTATGTTTGTCGCGAGAGAGCATTTGCGACTGCCGGTGCGCGAAATTGGCAGATTGTTTGGCAATCGGGATCCCTCGACGGTCCGTCACGCCTGTCGACAGGTTAACGCCAAACTGGCTCAGGATGCTGAAATGGCTGTGGCCGTAAGCGAACTTGTGGAACAACTCAATGCTGACAAGGAGGCCAGATTGTGTGCTGATGGATAACTCGTCAATGGCCTGGCGATATGCGTCGGGTTAATGGCCCTGGAATAACCTGATACCTGATTTCAGGGAGTTATCGACAAGTAGCAACAACTGATACCAACCGGAGAACGGGGAGTTGACAGGTTTTGCCCGCCATTGAACTGGCGTTTGACACGGGGATTATCGCACCAAATGGACGGATCGCCGCTGGATCGACAAGGGAACCTGTCGCACTATTACTGCTACTGAATTTAATGATTTGTTTTTGAATTGAATCAACGACTTGCCTGTGTTCAGGCTTCATAAAGGAATCTGCTTGTGAAAATCACAATTAAACGGGAACCCTTCTCGCATGTGTTTCAAATAGCCGCTGTCGTAGCGCCGGCCCGCAGTCCCAAGACCATTCTGCAAAACGTCAAACTGGAAGCGACGGACGGGACGGTGAAGCTGACAGCCACCGATATGGAAGTCGGCGTGCGGTTGTCGATTGGCGATGTCGAAGTTGAAACACCGGGAGCGGCTGTGATCCCCGTGGCCAGGCTGAATGCGATTCTGCGTGAATCCAGCGACGAGGTGCTGACGATCTCGGCCGACGCCAACAAGATTCTGGTGACCGGCAAGCAATCCCGTTTTGAACTGCAGGGCCAGAACCCCGACGAGTTCCCCGAAGTCGTGGATTTCGACGAAGCCAATTACTTTGAGATTCCCGCCAGCGTATTGCGTGAGTTGATCAAGCGGACCTTGTTTGCCACCGATGCCGAAAGCAGCCGCTATGCACTCAGCGGTGTGTTGCTGGAACTGGACGGTGAGGTCCTGACTGCCGTAGGCACCGACGGACGGCGATTGGCCAAGATGGAAGCTCCGATCAAGATTCATGGCAATCCGTCCGAGGCGGGCACAGCCACCATTGTGCCTTCCCGCGCCATGCAACTGATCGAACGCACCCTGCCCTCTGGCGATGAACCGGTGATGCTCGCTCCCCGTGAAAACGACTTGCTCGTGCGGCATCCAAACGGCGTGTTCTACACACGGCTGGTCGAAGGACGTTTTCCCAAGTGGCGTGATGTGTTGCCCAAACGAACTGATTCCACACGGATCGATCTGCCAGTTGGTCCGATGTTCTCAGCGTTGCGGCAAGCGGCCATTGTGGCCAGCGAAGAAAGCCGCGGTGTCGATTTCACTTTCAAGGATGGATCGCTGGTGCTCACCAACAGCACTGCTGAAGTTGGCCAGTCGCGGATCGAGTTGCCAGTCGCCTACGACAACGAGGAACTGACGATCACACTCGATCACCGCTACGTTGCCGACTTCCTCAAGGTCCTGCAGCCGGACAAGTCGTTCACTTTCGATGTCGAGAATGGTGACCAGGCTGCCTACTGCCAAACCGACGACAAGTACGGATACGTCATCATGCCCTTGTCGAGGGATCGTCGTTAATCCGTCGATTGCATGATGTCCCACCCAGACGACCAGGAATCCATACAGCGTGCCGAGGCAAGTTTTCAGGAGCGGCGGGTGTACGAACGGATGCCCCATTCGGCCGGCGACCTGATCAGCAAGCTGATCTCGCGTCGCGGATTTACCCAAACACAATTTCATGACGAACTGCAGACGGCCTGGCAGGAAGTTGCCGGACCGCAAATGGCAGGACGCACCCAGGCAACGGTGATTCGGCGTGGAGCGCTGGAAGTCATCGTGGACAGCTCGCCAGCGATGCAGCAACTGGCGTTTGCAAAATCAAAACTGCTGAGACAAATCCAGGACCAGTTGCCACACGCGGGGATTTGTTCAATCCGCTTCCGCGTGGGCAACATACGGAACTGATTCAGAGAGATGCCAGAGAAAGGCAATTGAGATCCATGGCCAAGAAAACGCCCAAAACCGAATACAAGCAGGACGACATCCAGCACTTGTCCGATCTGGAACACGTGCGTCTGCGTCCATCGATGTACATCGGTGATACCGCCAACCGCGGCCTGCACCACCTCGTTTATGAGGTCGTCGATAACTCGATTGACGAGGTGATGGCCAATTTTGCCACAAAGATCAAGGTCACGATCAATAACGATGGATCGGTAACCGTGGCCGATGATGGCCGGGGCATCCCGGTCGACCGGCACGATCAACTGAGTGAAGAAGAAGGCCGCGATGTGTCCTCGCTGGAAGGCGTGATGACCAAACTCAAGTTCGGCGGCAAGTTCGAGAAAAGCGAAGAGAATGTTTATCACATGTCCGGCGGTTTGCACGGTGTCGGCGTCACAGTGGTCAACTTCTTGTCCGAATGGTGCGAGGTCGAAGTGTCCCGTGACGGCGCCGTATTCCAGCAGGAATACGAACGCGGTTTGCCGACCGGTGAAGTGGCCAAGGTGGGAAATTCCGATCGCGTCGGTACCAAGACGACCTTCAAGCCCGATTCGCAAATCTTCCAGACCACCAAATTTGAATATCACATCCTGCACAAACGACTGCAGGAACTGGCGTTTCTGAACAGTGGTGTCCGGATCATCTTCAAAGACGAAAGGACGGGCGAAGGAGACGAGTTCTATTACGAGCGGGGAATCATCGAGTTTGTCGAGTTCCTCAATCGGTCCAGCGATGCGTTGCACGAAGACGTTATTTATCTGAACGGCGAACAGGATGGCATCGGTTACGAAGTAGCGATTCAATATACGACCGACCTGACCGAAAACGTGCATTCATATGTCAACAACATCAACACCCACGAGGGTGGAACACACGTATCCGGATTCCGCAGCGCCCTGACACGGACACTGAACAATTATGGCAAACGAAACAATATGTTTCGTGACGTCAACGTAACTGGCGAGGATTTTCGCGAAGGGCTGACCGCAATCCTTTCCATTCGCGTTCCGGAGCCCAAATTTGAGGGCCAGACGAAAACAAAACTCGGTAACAGCGAAGTCGAAGGCATCCTGCAATCCTCGTTCGGCGAGTTCTTCAACAAATTCCTGGAGGAAACTCCCAGGACTGCCAAGATTATTTTGCAAAAGGGTATTCAGGCGGCCTTGGCACGCGAGGCTGCCCGCAAGGCTCGCGAACTGGTGCGACGCAAGTCGGCACTCGGTGGTGCCGGGTTGCCGGGCAAGTTGCGTGACTGCCTGAGCAATGACATGGAGAAATGCGAACTGTACCTGGTCGAAGGTGACTCGGCCGGTGGTAGCGCCGAAGGTGGCCGGCTAAAGGAGTTTCAGGCGATCCTCCCGCTACGCGGCAAGATCATCAACGCTTACAAGGCCCGCGAGGACAAGGTGCTGGCCAACGAGGAAGTCCAGAGCATCATCAACGCTATTCGCATTGGTGTGGGCGAAGATCAGGATCTAAGCAGGCGGCGTTACAACAAGATCATCATTATGACGGATGCTGATGTCGACGGATCGCACATTCGCACGTTACTTCTGTGTTTCTTTTATCGGCAGATGTATCAGCTGATTGAAAAAGGACACGTGTATGTAGCACAGCCGCCGTTGTTCCGCGTGCGTAGCAAACGCAAGGTCACGTACGTGCAGACGGAAGAGGAAATGAAACGGCAGCTAATGGAACGCGGCATCGAAGACGCCCATCTGATTCCGGAAGACGGCGACACGATTCACGGCAAGGACATCGAAACCCTGTGTCACGTCCTGTCGAGCGTCGAGGAAGCGATTCTGGCGCTTGAGCGGCGGGGCATCAATTTGCGGACCCATGCCGAACGGGCCAATCCCGAAACGGGCCGCTTGCCGGTCTATCATGCCGTCGTGGACACCGTGGGTCACTGGTTTAGTTCACGAAGTGAACTGGATGAATTCCTCAAGGAACAGCAAACCGGTGGCGAAGATCTGCAGGTCAGCGACGACGAAAATGGCAATGGTCAGCCGACTGGCGACGAGCCACCTGCACATACGATTCAGCTGAATGAATTTCACGAAGTACGTACGATCAATTCGGGATTGCAGGAAATGGCCAAGTTTGGCTTTGACATCGAAGCCCTGTTGCCTCAGGAACGTACCGGGATTGAGGAACCTCGTTACGTGCTGCGTCGTGGAGAATCGGAATCCGGTCTCAATGACCTGCGTGGCTTGCTTGCCGC
>JBPCVB010000654.1:0-5405 GCA_051010855.1 Pirellulaceae bacterium
GGATAACCCGTGGAGATATCGGTTCGCAACTGATACTTGTCCCTCTGCTGTTGCCAAAAAAGGTCGCCGTCGAACCAGTAACGGCTGGCACGTGTATGCCAATGCAGGGTTCCTTCATGGTAATGCACCCAAAACTCGCCCTTGTACTTGCCAGTCAGCTTGAACGACTCCATCGAACGCAACAGCATCTCGCCACCCATAGCGTCGATATGATCCTCAATCACCTCAACCGTTGAAGGCAATTGTTGCGCTATGGCGGGGACCGCAAGCCACTGAAATGCGGCGATCATTCCGATGGTAAATGGAGACAACCTCATAGAAGCCACAATCAGGCAGTTCTCTCGCGCATATTGGGACAAGACACTGGCTCAGTATAACGGCATGTTCCGTCTGTCGGCCAGGACTCTTGCCTCTATCCGCCAACGTTCAAATTCGCCATTACCCCACAGCGCGCTCAATCCGATCGCAGCTGGCACGTTATCCGCCGCAATCAAATTTGCGGAAATTCGCCAAGCATGCGGTGTTCGGCCGACTGTTCGTGCGCGATGGCCACGTCACCGAGTCTCTCAAAACGGTCGGCGACGACGTTGGCCGACTCCAGCTCGAACACCGTACGATCAAACACAAATCCGTATCGCAGCATGTTGACGAGAAAATCAGAAAACACGACCACGGTCAGCAGAATGCTGGCGAGTACGCTGGCCAGAAATCCGCCCACATTGAAAACGGCAACCGGAATGCTGGGCATATTGATCAGCAACAACAGGATAAAGGCGCCGATGGCAATCGCGCCAGCCAGTTTGACTTTCCTGCGTGTAGGACCCAGTTTTCGATCAACGTCTTCCAGCGCCATCGGCGCCACGATCCTGGGTGCATCAAACACCAGGAACACGGGGCCCAAAACCAGTGCCGAACAGCCAATGATGGCCAATAGAGAACTGATGCCAGGCGTGATCGACTGCATGGCAAACACCAGCGGCAACATAAAAAACAGCGAGTACAACGGTGCGATTACGACGACTACCCAGCCCGGCAAGGTCAGTTCCGGAAACAATGTTTTGACCGCCAGGGAAGCGCGGATCAAGCCGGGAAACAACCCGATGATGATCGGCACAAGCCCAATGGCGAGTGTCATTCCAAATCCGGCTGACATTTCCGCGGTAGTCAATCCGGTTTGCTGACCCATAAATGGCGCGACTGGAATACAGGCAATCAAGAATGGCGCAATGAACATGTACAGCCAGCCAATGCGGGACAACCTTCGGGAGGTTGAGATATCGCTCCAGTGGCGTGCTGCCCGAAATACAAACACAGCCCCGGCAATATTGGCGGCAAATTGCAACAGGCTCATGAGGGCAATTATGCCAGGGTTTTGTTGAGACAGACTTTCCAGAAAATTAACGGTCGCCGTTATCGATGCGAAGATCAGACAGGCACTGGAAATCCAGAGCAAGGCCCGCCGCCACACATGCACCCGAGCCGCTTCCGAGTCACGCGATATGGAGGCTTCATTGGCCAGTTTGGCTGCCTCGAAATCGGTGAGCTTCATTTGCTGGAAATCACTGCTGGCGAATCGCAAACAGAATAGCCTGGTAAGTGCCAAAGCTTCCTTGATTTTCGATAGCAAGCTATGTCCGATCGCCGAATAGTCCGTCGCGGAAATGGTCGCGGCGGCCTTGCTGAGTCGGGAATCCGCAGCGTTCCTGCGGTGCGACGATGGCTCCGTCTTTCCCTGCGGAACCGTGGTTTTCTCGCCGCAATCGGGGCATTCAACTGCGACTCCAGCACGGTTGCTTTCCACATCCAGCGTTTCCTCACATGCGGTACAGGCAAACTCGATCATCTTGAAATCCTTTGGGTGACGTTAAGCGGGCCTTTGCGCGAGTTCGCGCGAGTTCGCAGATCCGGCCACAAAAACCACTACCGTCACGATCCGGCCCTGTGACGGCGGCTGGTATTTTTTGAAGAAGAATTTCCGGAGAAGGGCGATCCGCCGGAATCGCGTATTCCGAACGGTAAATGTTGCCGGGAAGCTGAATCTTTCACTAAATCGATGGGCCATTTTTCGAAAGTGCTCCTGCGACATTCTCTGCTTTCGCACTCGTCGAGGAATTCAAAGGGGAGGCCGCCACCAACAGCGAGCAATTATTTCTCAAAAACTGTTACATCCCTGTTCCGACAACGTCATAATACGCGACCTGCTGCGGAACGCTAAAATCCTCTGGTCGGCAATTTCACGACGTTGTTCTGCGGTACCACCTGAGAGCAGAAAGGCAAACAATGCGAATCCTCATGCAGCAATTCCTGTTGGTCCTGGCCGCCCTGTTTTGTATTGCCAGTCAGGCGACGGCAATTCAGGAAGAATCGGCCAGTTCAAAAACGCGGGACACGAAACAACAGGAAAAGCTGACCGCCTTCGCCAAAACTTTTGGGTACGTGCGATATTTTCACCCCAGTGACCAGGCTGCATTGGTGGACTGGGACAAGATGGCAATCTTCGGCGTTCAGCAGATACTGGAATCACCGGATACCGAGCCCACCGAAGAAGCTCTGCGAAAGATATTTGGTCCGCTAGTCGTGGATTTGGAATTCTATCGGGGCGAAAAAAAGCCGGAACCGGAATTGGTCGAGTTGCCGATTGGGGAGGTACTGGCGTGGCAGCATGTCGGAGTGGGGGTGGGCGGTCAGAACTCGTTGTATCGAAGTGCACGGACCAACCGGGCTCGCGAAGTTACTCGCAGGACTTTACGTTCTGGAAACGCGATGCAGCGTCTTCCGGCCAGAGAGCTGCGTGGCAAGGAAATTCGTTTGCGGTTTCAGGCTCGAGCGGATCACCCGAGTTGTCGCTTGCAGGGCTGGCTACGCGTCGATCGAGCCTCACGGGAACGTGGCCTGTTTGACAATATGGGCGACCGGCCCATCGTGGACGACCAGTGGCAGGAGTATGAAATCACAGGCACTGTTGACGACGATGCCAGGAGTATCGTTTTTGGCGTGATGTTAACGAGCGGCGGCTCCGGACTGGTCGACCAGGTCACAATGGAGGTTAAGGAAGGCGACACGTGGACTGCGGTCGAGATCAGGAACGCCAGCTTTGAGGACGGTGATGTGCGACCTGCAGCGTGGATCACGCGTGGCGACGGTTTTCGCTTTACGGTCGACACCGAAGACGTGGTCGACGGTGAACAAGCGTTACGGATCGAACGCGCAAGTGCGACCACCACACGCGCGATCCTGCCATTTGTTCCCAAAATGGGCGAAGTCATTGATTCGCAGCTGGTCGGTGACTTGCGCGTTCGAATGCCTTTGGTGCTGCAGGCCGACAATTCCTACAACGCAGGTGATGACGCGCAGGTTGATCAGTTAATCGAACGGATCAACAAGACAGAAGTCGACGTTGAGCAGAACGAGCTTTGTTTGGCCAATGTCGTTATCGCCTGGAATTTGTTCCAGCATTTTTATCCCTACTTTGAACAGGTGGACGCTGATTGGCCGGCCACCTTGCAAACTAGCCTGAACTCTGGAATCAATACTGTGTCGCGGGCTGACACAACGCGAACACTTCAATGGCTGGTGGCCCAGTTGCACGATGGTCACGGCCGGGTCATGGACCCGCAGGCCATGCAGGGAGTGAAATTTCTTCCGGTTTCGTTTGACTGGATCGAGGAACAACTTGTGGCCGTCGCCAGTAATGACGGTCAGCTGAAAGTAGGCGATGTGATAACCACGGTGAACGGAACGCCGGCCGATGAATATCTGACTGAAAGAGAAGCGTTGATTTCCGGATCACCGCAGTGGAAACGTCATCGCTCGCTATCGGAAATCAGTATGAGCAACATGCTGGAATCGATCGAGTTACAGGTCCAGCGGCAGGACGAGTCACTGGAAGCCACCATCGAGTTCGGCAGCGAGCGTCCGCCCAGACCCGAGCAACGCGAGATGGTTGACGTTGTTGAAGAAGGCGAGAATCCGGAAGACAGGATTTACTATGTCGATTTGGGACGAGTGACTCCCGAAGATGTGCGACCGCTGATCAAGGATTTTGCCTCGGCCAGGGGAATTATTTTCGATCTGCGGGGTTACCCGAAGGGAACTCAATTCCTGTTCCAGCATTTGACCGACCAGCACATGCAGTCCGCCAAATGGCAGGTTCCCCGTCAGATTCGCCCTGACCGCGTTGACATCAGCGAGATTGAAACGATGGGCCGATGGGAAATGCCGCCGGAAGACCCGCGTTTTCAGGGCAAGTTTGTGTTCATCACCAATGGCTCGGCTATTAGCTATGCAGAAAGTTGCATGGCGATCATTGCCCACTATCAACTGGCAGAAATCATCGGCTCGCCTACCGCCGGGGCCAATGGAAATGTGAACCCGTTTGGTCTACCAGGAGGCTACCGGGTTTCATGGACTGGCATGCGGGTCATGAACCACGACGATTCGCAGCACCATGTTCGCGGTGTGCAACCAACGATCCCGATGCAGCCAACACTAAAAGGCATTTTGGAAGGACGCGACGAGCTGTTCGAAAAGGCACGGGAAATAATTCAGGCCGAAGTCGAATAAACGTTGGCCCATGCTTTCGGTAAACCGTTTCGCCAAAATACGCTTGGCGATGAGCGTACGCTTGGCGATGAGCGACATTCACAGACGGGACAATGGTCCCGTCCTACGTCAAACCGAAATCGGCGCAAAAAAAAGCCCTTCACGCGTTTTACGTGAAGGGCCCATAAATAACCCGGCAATACCTACTTTCGCACTTGCAGTACTATCATCGGCTCGAAGTGCTTAACTTCTGTGTTCGGGATGGGAACAGGTGTATCCACTTCGATATGGTCGCCGGAAGAGAACTGGCAGGCTTGTTCACCCTGCCAGCCCTGTGTCTTCTGACAAACCTTGCCTTGCCCCAAACAGGGCCCGACAAGGCTGGATTGAATTGATGGGGCCAGCAAAAGCTGGCCTAAGCGGATTGTTGTGCAATCCGCCCATTCTTGAACTTGCGTCAGCTAACGTTAGTCAGCTTGTGAAAACGAGACCAAATCATCGTGCCTCACAACAGAGGCCTGGATAATTGCGGTCAAGCGTTCGTCCGTTAGTACCGTTTAGCTTAATACATTACTGCACTTACACTTACGGCCTATCAACCAGATCGTCTTTCTGGGGACTTCACCCACTAGGGGAACGAAACCTTATCTTGGGGAGGGCTTCACGCTTAGATGCTTTCAGCGTTTATCCTTTCCGTAGTTAGCTATCCAGCCGTGCCACTAGCGTGACAACTGGAACACCAGAGCTACGTCCTTCCAAATCCTCTCGTACTAAAGAAGAACCTCCTCAAGTTTCGTACGCCCACGGCAGATAGGGACCGACCTGTCTCACGACGGTCTGAACCCAGCTCACGTACCACTTTC
>JBPCVB010000655.1:0-3222 GCA_051010855.1 Pirellulaceae bacterium
TGGGAAGAAAACGGCGGTACCGGTCGCATGCGACCGTTCCCGGCCACGCTGAGTTTGATCATTACGCAAACCCAGGAAAACCAGGACCGGATTCAAAACCTGTTGACGCGATTGCGTGAACTGAACGACGTGCAAATTGTTGTGGAAGTCCGCTTTATCCGACTGCGTGACGATTTCTTCGAGCGTGTTGGTATCGACTTTGACTTCCAGATCAATGACAACTCGGGTCTGACGGCCACCACACTGCCGGACAATGTGAGTGACGGTTTTGGTGGCCGGACCGTGATCGGTCGGGCTCCGATTTCCGATGCTTTCCTTCCGACAGGTGACCTGGACATCCCGGTGTTCCAGAACAGTTTTGGATCGACGCTGCCAGCCTTTGGTGGTGACGCGGCCGGTACTGCCCTGAACTTCGGCTTTGCCATCCTCAGTGACATCGAAGTCTTCTTCCTGTTGCAGGCAGCCAAGGGCGACGAACGTTCCAATGTTACCCAGGCACCCACTGTGACCATGTTTAATGGTCAGTCGGCCTCGGTTTTCGATGGTTCACAGCAACCGTTTGTGACGAGTATCCAGCCGGTGGTCGGTGATTTTGCTGCTGCCCAGCAGCCGATTATCACCATCCTTCCCGAAGGTACGCAGTTAAACGTGCGGGCTGTCGCATCCGCCGATCGACGCTTTGTGAGAATGACACTGGTTCCGTTTTTCAGCCAGGTTACCGATGTGCAGGAATTCACCTTTGACGGCACTCGCAGTGTTCGTCGCGGTGGTGGCACAGATCTGGAAGACATTCTCGATGCCATCGGTGGCAACCCCGGCGATCCGCTGGGCAACGATGAAATCGAGATTACCGAGTCCGGAACCACGGTTCAGTTGCCGGTGTTTGCCAACACCACGATTACGACAACGGTCAGTGTGCCTGACGGAGGAACCGTTTTGCTCGGCGGCATCAAGGAAATGTCGGAAACCCGGGTGGAACGTGGTGTTCCGTTCCTCAGCAACGTGCCGTACATCAACCGATTGTTCAAAAACGTCGGTATCGGACGAGAAACCAACAGCCTCATGATGATGGTCACTCCACGTATCATCATTCAGGAGGAAGAGGAAGCTCGTCAGGTCAACACGGGCAACTAAAACCCGAACTTGAAAATGAACCAATCAGCCGCCGGTTAATAGCCGGCGGCTTTTTTTTGTGTTGTCATAAGGTGAACAATTGTATGGAAAGGCTGCCTGTCTTTACGAAATGCTTGACGATGCCCTTTGCGCCGTTCACGATATGGTCCTGACGCATTAACTCAAATGACGAATCACCTGCACCCGCCGCACAAGGAACCTCTTCCGTGGATCAATGGCCGATCGGAGTCTTTACCAGTATCAACGCCGGCGAAGGTGTACAACTGGATGTCGCACACGAACTGGGTGTCCCCACGATACAACTGCATGCTCCCAGTCGCGAGTCACGCACACCGCAGGCTGCTCACGACTTTATCAACCGGCTCGATGGATTGGGGATCCGGCTGACTGCGGTGTTTGGCGGGTTCGAGGGAGAGAGCTATGCGGACATCCCTGCCGTGGAGCGGACTGTTGGCCTGGTTCCGGCCGAGACCCGGGACCAGCGACTGGGCGAAATGATGGAGATCTCGGACTTCGCGACCCATCTGGGGTGCGATGTGGTAGCTCTGCATCTCGGTTTCGTCCCTCACGACACGGCAAACGCTGACTATACAGCGATCGTTGAGACTACCCGCTTTTTGTGCAACCATTGCAGGTCCAATGGGCAACACCTGCACCTGGAAACCGGCCAGGAAACTGCCGATGCTCTGATTCAGTTCATGGACGACGTGGAATGTGACAACCTGTTTGTCAATTTCGACCCTGCCAACATGATCATGTACGGTACCGGCGAGCCGATTGAAGCCTTGAAAAAAATCGGCGCGCGGGTCCGCAGTGTACATTGCAAGGACGCGTGTTGGGCCGACCAGCCGGGACAGACATGGGGCCGGGAAACGCCGCTGGGCGAAGGGGACGTGGGAATCCGGCAATATCTCGAAACCCTGCGTGACCTTGGCTACAGCGGACCATTGACCATTGAACGCGAGATCGCTCAGGAACCGGAACGGCAGAAAGCGGAAATCGGTCAGGCCATCGACGTGCTCAACGGCATCAAGTCCGATCTGGGCTACGCCTCAATCTAGAGCAAATTGCCCAGCAGAAATCCGACGATACCGCCCAGAGCCAGGCAAATCGCGGCGATGATCACGGTCAGATTGATCGAGACCATCGGATGATCCTCATCGAGTCGAGCCGCGCTTTTGTACTGCCCCACCAGGGTCTGCGCGATTGGTGGCGGAGGAGGAGTTATCGAGCGAATGGCGGAATCGCTGACACTGGATCCCTGCGACGTTTCACTGATTCCGCCGATTTCTGTCATGGCCATTTCGGCGATTTCGGCAGCCGGGTCAGTGTCCTGCTGGCCTTCAGGCCCCGGCAAGGGTGCCGGTTGCCAGCGTGATCGCTCCATTTGGTCATCCATCAACGGACTGTTGTCGCTGGCCCATGGAGCCAGGCGATCGGCAACTTCCTTGGCCGTCTGGATGCGGAGCGACGGGTCCTTTTCCATCATGTCGCCAATCAGATCGACAAACTCGTCACTCACTTCCTCGTTGAATCGACGCGGGTGCCAGGGCGTTTCCTCAAGGTGCCGACGCGCCTTGCTCTTGGGTGTACCGCCAGGGTAGGGCACCTTGCCGGTAACGGCGTAGTACAGAGTGCAGCCGAGCGAGTAGATATCACTGGCCCGGGTTGTCTCGGTCGGAGCACGAATCAACTCCGGAGAAAGGTAGTCAGCGGTGCCAACGGTCTTGCCATGCCGCGGATCATCCGGATCGTGAACGTAGCCAGCCAACCCGAGGTCGGATAACTTGGCGATGCCTTCCGGGGTCACCAGGATGTTGCCCGGTTTGATGTCCCGGTGAATGAGAGTGTGTGAGTGTGCGTGAGCCAACCCCTCAGCGGCTTGCTTGATCACATTGGCGGCCTGTTGCACGTCCAGATGCCCCTTGGTCCTCACCAGTCGTCGCAAGTCCGTTCCTGGAACATATTCGACGACCAGAAAATGCACGCTGCCGTCTTCACCGGCGTCAAAGGCTCTTACCAGATTGGCGTGGTCAAGTTTGGCCTGGGTACGAATCTCACGGCGGAAATTGGCGATCGATTCGGGAG
>JBPCVB010000656.1:0-17653 GCA_051010855.1 Pirellulaceae bacterium
CCAGGGGTGACAACGGAATGAACTGCCCGTTACCCGGGCCACGCAACATTTGCCCCATTCCGCCATCCAGCTGGCCCGTTTCCGGCTGAGGATGCAAAAAGTTTTGCGCAATACACACATCGCGCCAACCATCTCCATCAAAATCCTCAATCACGACGCCGAAGCCCGGCGAGATCTGGGCCAGTCTCGGCAAATCCCGCACCTCAAATCGGCCCTGACCGTCGTTCAACAAGACCACGGATGCGAGGTGACTGGCCTCAAGGCGCTGCGCTCGTTCCAGCGACAACTCACTGTAAACCTCGGCAAGGTCAGCAAGCGCAAATTCATGGTATGTGGGAAATTTCTCTTGCAGGAACGGCATGGCATGCGAACTGCAACTGCGGCCGCGAACGGGAAAGTAAACGTCGCCCTCCCATTCAGCTTCCACCAGATCCAGTGTGCCGCTGTCGTCAAAGTCACCGGCGTACATCAACACCGGATGTTGTGCTGAGGCATCATATTTTGAATTCAACCCGGCGTTCATAGCTACGAAGTCGATATCGCCATCATTGTCGAGGTCGCCGCCGGTGATCGAGTTCCACCAGCCCTGATACCCGGACAATCCTGCCTGTTGCGTTGCGTCAACCAGACGGCCCTCCTCATTGCGCAGCAAGCGGATAGGACCCCATTCGAGCGTCACCAACAGATCCACCCAGCCATCGGCATCAACGTCGGACCAAACCGCACCGGTGACCAGGCCAATGTCTTGCAATGCAGCTGCCTGGTCGGCAGTCACGTCCGCGAAATCGCCATTACGATTCTCCAGCAGAAAGGATGATGCCGGCAGCGGCCATTGACGGGGCAATGTGCGCGAACCGACAAACAGATCGAGATCGCCGTCGCGATCGTAATCTGCGGCCGTTACGCAGCTGCCCGATGCCCGCAATTGCGGCAAGGAACCCGCCGGCGCCTCGGCGAATTTTCCGGTACCGTCATTCAGGTACAACCGATCCTGAAGCAAATCACTTTCCGGCTCCCGTTCATATCCGGCACTGACAACGTACAGGTCGAGATCATTATCCCCGTCGGCATCGAATAGTAGCGAACCCATGTCTTCGTAGTCTTCGCCAAATGAACCTTGAGCGCGATAAAAGCGTCCACCCGGCTGCCGAAGGAACAGTTGACCGGCGCGGCGACTGGATCCACCGACAAAGCAATCGTCGTGCCCGTCGCCATTAACATCTCCCCAGGCCATTCCCGGTCCCAACTGGCTGAGCTTGTTGGGTAACAGGGGCTGCAATTGGAAATCGTCGATCTCAAATTCCACATGTTGAAAGTCGAGACCCGATTCCTCGGGCGATCGCTCGGTGAAACAGGGTTGAGGAGCGGTCGATTCACCTGGTGACACCTTCCCCGATGTGCCCTCGGTGATCGTGATGAGTTGATTGGCGTCGACATTGCGAAACTGTTGATGCGTGCCGCCCGGCCAGGTGACTTGAATCTCCTCAATGATGCCCGTGTCTCCCAGACCAAAGTGCAACAAAGGTTCGTCACCCGACATATAGCCACGAGCGAGGCTAAGCCAGCGCACCTGCTGGACACCGCCGGCGATAATGGTCACCTTGGCGCCAACGCCAAAGCGATTGCTTTGGGTTCCGACAAGCCGGACTACCACGTTGTTGCCTTCCGCGACGTCATTCCGGTAGACACTCAATCGTTCATTCATGTTGTTGACAATCAAATCCAGATCGCCGTCGCGGTCGACGTCCGCTACCGTCGCTCCATGACTGACCCCGATATGATCGATGCCCCAGCGTCCCGACACGTCTGCGAATTCAAGGTCTCCCAGATTTCGAAATGCGAGGTTGGCTTCCTGTAGTGGCGGCATCGCATTGATTTGCGCGCGGGCTTCCTCGTTCCGTCCGGCATCGACAAGCCGTTGATGTTCGGTTGCCATGTCCGAATCGTTAACATTTCGCGCGATGCCGTTGGTGACAAATACGTCGACCAGGGAGTCACTGTCAAAATCGGCGAGCTTCACAGACCATGACCAGTCGGTGGAATCGAGCCCCGCCAGATTGGCTGCTTCGTAAAACCGGCCGGCGCCCGAGTTCACCAGCAACATGTTCCGCATGAACTGTCGCGGGCGACCGGTTGTCAAAAACCAGGAGGCGCTGCTCATTTCGCCCATCGTGGTCTTTTGTTTGTAATGGGTCGTGCTGGACATATCGGCTACCAGCAAATCGGCCAGGCCATCGTTGTTGATATCTGCCGAATCACCACCCATGGAGAACCAGGGAGTGTGCCTGGTGAGTTCCGCAAGCACATCTTCGAACTGGCCGTTGCCCTGGTTGCGATAGAGATGGTCTGGCGTTTTCTTGTCGTTGGCTACGTACAGGTCCAGCCAGCCATCGTCGTCGTAGTCCCACCAGATTGCGGACAGGCCCATGTCGTATCCGGCGATACCCGCCTGCTCGGTTACATCAGTGAAATAACCGTTGCCGTCATTTTGCAACAGCAGGTCCTGCTGGCCTGCCTCCTCAATCCGCTCACCCAACAGGAAATACTGATCCAGATAGGCCGGGTGAACGGTTGCCCGTTCACCGACACGGCGGATCTCCACTGTCGGATGCTCCTCGTCCAGAGCAAACTTGCGGTTGTTGACCAGATACAGGTCGAGATCACCGTCGCAATCGTAGTCGGCGAAACTTCCCATCGTGGTTGCACCGTCATGATCCACGTTGCGCGCTGCAGCCTGTTCGACAAACGTGCCATCTTGCTGGTTGATGTATAGATGATTGGGTCCATTGAGGTTGCCGACATACAGATCCAGCCAGCCGTCGTTGTTAACGTCGGCAAATGACGCGCCGGTACCCCAAAGGTCACCGCCGCCGAGACCACCGGCAGCCTCAGTCACATCGCTGAACTGCCACGCTGCTGTTTGCCGAAACAAGCGGTTTGATCCATCCTGCGAAACGGCGAACAAATCGACCTGGCCGTCATTGTCAAAATCGCCGCTGGCCACACCTGCGCCGTTGAGCAAGTAATTGCGCAGGTTGTGCGGCAGCAATTCATTGACAAAGTCGAGTCCCGTTTCGCCGGCGTCCAGTCTCGCAAACCGCCCGGTGACCGACCCCGACGGATTCAGGGGCGCCACCTCAATGCCTCCGGCGGCTGTCACTTGTGGCCGGTTGTCACGCTGCCCAGAATCAGAGTCGTCGGGCGAACTCGTTTGTTTTGACTGGCAGCCCGCGCCAAGGCACATGGCGGCAACAACTACCCACAGCCGGAGAGGCGTGTGACACCGCATTTGTGTTCGAGCAACACCGGCCGAATTACCCCTGGATTCCGGGTATTTGGGGGGATTTTTGCCGGAAATTCCCGTTTTAACGGTCGGCTGATTGAAAACAGCGTCTGACATATTATGTTTAAGGACCTCTTTAGAGACTCATCCAATTTCACTTGCTTCCGGCTTTTTGCGCGACTTTGCAGCCAAGGCAGTTCAGGGACTTGTGAAAACGGCTTATCCAATTAGTCTACCGCGTATTGCAACATTGATGCTGGAGCCTGGAATGACGAAACGACTTGTTTTTGCGGTCACACTTGCCATTGGCCTGGCCATGGGTGGACTGACCAGCGCCGATTATTCTGACAGCTCCTCGGATAGCGGACCCTTCAACGATACGACAAGCTTTTCGAGCACAATTTCGGTCCCGGTGATGGAGATTATCTCCGATGTGACGGTTACGGTAAATGTCTCACACAGCTGGGTCGGCGACGTAACAGCAACACTAACCCACGTGGAATCAGCAACCTCAATTGAGTTGATTCCAACGGCGATCCCGCCAGCCGAGAGCTCGAATCTGGGTATCGATTCCGGTGGCGATACACTCAGTCCAGCTGAGTATGTATTTACGGACGCAGGCCTCGAAACAATCGGGACGGCAGCAGGTGGCGGTGATTCTACTTTTGAAATTCCCGCCGGAAGTTACCTGGCAAGTGATGGCACCGCTACTGGTGGAGGCAGTTTCGCAACGACCTTTGGAGGCGAGAACACGTTCGGCGACTGGACGATCTTGTTTGAGGATTCATCGGGCGACGACGATGGCTTCGTCGCTGGATGGAGCATCGACTTCACCAGCACAATGATTCCTGAACCCTCTTCACTGGCCCTGATTGGCCTGCTGGGCGTAGCGGCAATCTCACGACGTCGACGATAGATCCCCACAACAACACACAAATCCCTGCCACCGTTCCCAGCGGTGGCTTTTTTGTACGACGACGGTGTTCCCGCGGTATTTCTGCTGTCCCGGATCCAGCATCCGGTTTGCTGTGCAGCCTGATCATGTTGATGTTACTGGTTCGCCAAAGGAAAAGGCCCGACATCGGTTTGATGCCGGGCCCGGTCTTTCGGCCTGTGATCGATTGATGGGAATTAGTCCCAGTCGAGCGAACCAGCGGACTGATACTCGGTCACCCGGGTCTCAAAGAAGTTCTTTTCCTTGGCCAGGTCAATCGTTTCGCTCATCCAGGGGAAGGGATTGCTGCTGCCGTACTGGGCCGGCAACTGAATCCGCTCAAGACGCCGGTCGGCGATGTACTGGACGTAATCGCGGAACAGTTCGGCATTGAGACCCAGCACGCCGTTGGGCAGGCAATCGCGGGCGTAGGCGATTTCCAGCTCCACAGATTCCTTGATCCGATCGATCATTTGTTGCTGGAACTCGGGAGTCCAGACTTCGGGATTCTCGGTTTTGATGCCGTTGATCAGATCGATACCAAAGTTCAGATGGATCGTCTCGTCACGCAGAATGTACTGGAACTGCTCGCCGATGCCTTTCATCAGATTACGGCGATGAAAGGACAGGATCATCACGAATCCGGTATAGAAGAAAATGCCTTCCATGATCAGGTAAAACCCGATCAGGTTCTTGAGCAAGGCCTGCATCCCCTCGAGCGTGTCGGTTGTAAAGTCCGGATCGAGAACTTCACGGGTCAGTTCCATCTCAAAGGCATCCTTGCGGGCAATCGCCGGCACCTCGTTGTACATGTTGAAAACCTCGCCTTCGTTGAGGCCGAGACTCTCCACAACGTACAGGAAGGTATGGGAATGCACCGCTTCCTCAAACGCCTGACGCAACAGGTACTGGCGGCATTCGGCATTGGTGATGTGCTTGAAGATCGCCAGCACCAGGTTGTTGCCCACGAGGCTTTCGGCCGTCGAAAAGAAACCGAGGTTCCGCATGATTACCAGTCGCTCATCGTCGGTCAGCTGGCTGGATCGCCAGATCTCGATGTCCTTGTTCATGGGCACTTCGGTCGGCATCCAGTGATTGGCGCAGCCGTTGATGTAGTGCTCCCATGCCCAGTTGTACTTCAGCGGCATCAATTGATTGACATCCACCTTGTGACAATTGATCAGGCGTTTGTCATTGACATCCACACGGGTTGCCTTGCCAGCGAGTTGGGTTTCGTTGCCGGTTTTTGTATCAGTAGCCATGTCACGAATCCATGTTTTGACAGGTAGTAAGGTAGTAGGTAGCAGGTGCCACGGGTCGAGATTTTTGCCCTCACCCGCCCTTCGGGCACCCTCTCCCCGAGGGAGAGGGAAGGAGGAGGCTCGCGCCTCCCAACTCTACTGACAAGCTTCGCAATCCGGGGTGTCCACACTGCACGCCTGGACTTCCGGCTGGCGTTTGATCTCGACGTCACCAGAAGCGCTCTTGTGCTTCATCCACTTGGGTTGCAAACCGAACTTGTTGATATCAACGGTCGACTTTTCCACCTGCGTCGCACCGAGGGACCGCAAGTAGTAAGTCGTCTTGAGTCCGGCTTGCCAGGCGAGCTTGTACATCTCGTCCAGTTTGCGACCGCTGGCCTGAGCCATGTAAAGGTTCAGCGACTGTCCCATATCGATCCACTTTTGCCGCCGACTGGCACATTCGATCAGCCATCGTGGCTCGACTTCGAAGGCCGTGGCGTAACGGGCGCGGATGTCTTCAGGCAATTCGGCGATGTCGGCCAGTGAACCGTCGTGGTATTTCAGCTGCTCCAGCATCTCCGCGTTCCACAAATTGCGACGCTTGAGTTCATTCACCATGTGAATATTGACCTGAATGAACTCGCCCGACAAGTTGCTTTTCACAAACAGCTGTTTGTAACTCGGCTCGATCGATTGCGTCACACCGATGATGGTGGAGATCGTCGCCGTGGGAGCAATCGCCATCACGTTGCTGTTACGCATGCCGTGCTCGTCCACCTGGCGGCGAACCACATCCCAATCCATCGAGCTGCTGCGATCCATGGCGACTGCCTGACCGCGCTCTTGCTCGAGCAAATCAATCGTGTCGATGGGCAGCAGGCCGCGATCCCACTTGGACCCGGCATAGCTGCTGTAGGTGCCTCGCTCGGCTGCCAACTGGCTGGAAGCGAGAATGGCGAAGTAGGAAATTGCTTCCATACTGCGATCGGCAAACTCAACAGCCTCGTCACTGGCATAGCTGATGCCACAGGCCGCCAGTGCATCCTGGAAACCCATCAATCCGAGACCGACAGGGCGATGCCGCGAATTGGAAGTGCGGGCTTCCTCGGTCGGATAGAAGTTGATGTCGATTACGTTGTCGAGCATCCGCACCGCTGTAATCACGGTTTCCTGCAAACGCTCAAGATCCAGCCCGTTGTCATTGACGTGATTAAGCAAGTTAACCGAACCCAGGTTGCAAACGGCCGTTTCGTCCGCTGACGTATTCAGCAAGATCTCGGTGCACAGGTTGCTGCTGTGTACAACGCCGGTGTGATCCTGTGGCGAACGTACATTGGACGGATCCTTGAACGTGATCCAAGGATGCCCTGTCTCGAACAGACGCGTCAGCATCTTGCGCCACAGGTCCTTCGCCTCAATGACCTTGGTCAATCGCAGCTTGCCATCGCGAGCCATCTGCTCGTACTCGAGATAACGCTTTTCAAATGCCAGACCGACCAGATCGTGCAAATCGGGGGTCTCATCGGGACTGAACAACGTCCAGGATTCGTTGTTGATCACCCGTTTCATAAACAGGTCCGGAATCCAGTTGGCCGTATGCATGTCGTGAGTACGTCGCCGGTCGTCGCCGGTGTTTTTGCGGAGGTCAAGGAACTCCTCGATATCGAGATGCCACGTTTCCAGATAGGAGCACACGGCGCCCTTGCGTTTCCCGCCCTGATTGACGGCCACCGCGGTATCGCTGACGACCTTGAGGAACGGGATCACACCCTGGCTTTGGCCATTGGTGCCCTTGATATGCGAATTGGTGGCCCGAATGTTGGTCCAGTCGTTGCCCAGACCGCCGGCCCATTTTGACAATCGCGCGTTATCTGCAATGACCTTGAAAATGTTCTCCAGGTCATCCTGCGCGGTGCTCAGGTAGCAACTGCTGAGTTGCGGATGCAGGGTACCGGCATTAAACAGCGTCGGCGTGGCCGAAGTAAAACGGTGCGTCGACAGGATGTTGTAGAACTCGATCGCACGCTGGTTGCGATCCGCACCTTCGTTGATCGCCAGACCCATGGCGACCCGCATCCAGAAGTACTGGGGCGCTTCGATGCGACGTCCCTCGACATGCAGCAGGTAACGATCGTAAATCGTCTGCAGACCGAGGTAGGGGAACAGGTGATCTCGCTGGGGGACCAGTGCGTCGGCAATCTGTGCCAGATCGAAACCGGCCAGTTCCGGTGAAATGCGTTTGGCCTTGATGCCCGTGGCAATAAAGTCGCTGAACTGCGTGCGGTACAACTCGTGCAATTCGTCGCCATGAGCCACACGACCCAACGCTTCGCGATAGATGATATTGAGCACCAGTCGACCGGCCACGGTGTCGTATTCCGGGTCTCGTTCAATGCGGGAACGAGCGGCCAGCACCAGGGCATGGGCAATCTCACCGGGTCGAATCCCGTTGTAGAACTGACGTTTGACGCTGTCCAGCAGTTCCTGGGGTGAGCATTGCGGCAGGTCGGCACAAGCGCGGTTGAGCTGGCGTTCCAGTCGAGACAGGTCGAGATCTTCCATCTCGCCATCGACATTGACCTGGACTTGTGGACCGGCGGGCGCGGCCGGTGTGGCCATTTCCTCATCGGCCAGCCTTTGGCGTCGCCGTGCGTGGTCTTCGCGATACAGGATGTAGCGTCGAGCTACCGAGAAAAACTCGTGACGCATCAACTCGCGTTCGACTTCGTCCTGGATTTGCTCGACATCGACGCCCGAATCGGAAGTTGCCGTATCGCGAACGCGAGCCATCACTTCCACGGTCATGGCGGCGATCTGGTCAGTCAGGGCCCCGTCCAATTCGCCGGGATTAATCAAACCATGCTCGGCGCAAAACGCTTTGGCAATGGCTGACAAAATCAGCTGACTGTCCAGAGGCAAAACGCGTCCATCGCGTTTGCGCACCAGAAGCTGAATGGAATCGGCCTGGTCCTGGCTGCCTGCCCGCTGGTTGTCATTGGTGATTTCCAACATTTTGTTTCCTTTCAACATTCCATCGTTGATCGCACCACTGAACGGAACCGTATCCGCTCTCAAGTAACAATCTGTCAGTTGTCGTGCAGACACGACGAACGGGTTATGTCCGGTTGCCGTGACACGACCGGTCATGGGAAACAACGATTCGGCGATCCCTGCCGAGCAGTGCGAGGGCGGAGGCGTCCGTACCTGCTCAGATTGTCCAGATACCGGTGTGGCCAGTAGCCGCATCCGGGCCTGTTGTTATCCAGTTTTGACCTTTGCCCTCTCAGGCTCCTGCCTCGTAGCTTTCCCCCGCGAAATTCGGCGGTGAGCGGCGACTTCCAGTCGACCAGAACTCCCCGAAACCGACTCCGCTGTGACAGGCTCCCAAAAGCGGTGGGCCCCAATATATCGATGCTCCAGACACTGTCAACACAAAATGTTGTGCATGCGTCCAGTTATATTTTATCGGGAATATAGGCAAAGTTGACCACAAAATCGGGTCGCGACACCGCAAAAAATCCGGCTCCTCAGGAGGCCCTGGAAGCCCGCCAGGCGGCCCCGTGATGGGGCTGAAGGCAGCCCACGAGCCAGCATCCATTGCGGTACAAGCCGATGACCGGGCCGGTGTGCCGTCGAGAGGCCTGCGAACTCTCGCCTCGAAGAAGCCAGATCCGCCTAGCGGAATCTCCGGTCTGCTGGCTTGTCCGGTTCGCGTTGTTCGCGCGGCGGCCGCTGCACCACACCGATTTGCAAAATTAATTCTTCCATGTCCCGAGATCGCTCGCCAGCGATATTGGTCGTTTCGTACGGGTCGGTTTTCAGATCGTAAAGTTCCCATGGCTCCTGTTCACTATTGCGCAATAATTTCAGGTTGCCGCGACGAATAGCCTGCATGGAATCGCCGTATCGATTGTTTTCCGGATTGAAGCGGGCCCACTGCCAGTAAAGCAACGGATGTTGCGCCTGCTGGTCTGGTTTTCCAAGCAGCGTGGGAACCAGTGAAATGCCGTCGATGTCGGCGGGAACGTGATCACTGGCACCGGCCAATTCAGCCAGTGTGGGCAGGATATCGGTGAACGTGCACACGTGACCCGTTTCGCTGTCAGTTGCGATACGGCCTGGCCAGCGAACAAGCATGGGCACACGTAGGCCACCTTCGTACATCGATCTTTTGTATCCGCGATACGGTCCGCTGGAATTGAGTTCATCGTCGGCGCGGAATGGCGCGCCGTGATCCGAACAAAAGATCACAATCGTGTTGTTATCGATTTCCAGTTCACTCAGCAGATCCAGCAGTTCGCCCATTTGTCGATCGATCATCGACGTCATGGCGGCGAACACGCGGGACCGTTCCGACCACGGCTTGTCACGATAAAGCGTTGCCGCCGGATCGCTGGCCGGAATCTGGTAGCGGCCGTGAGGCGGTGTCCACGGCGCGAAGCAAAAAAACGAGCGGTCATGATTGTCGCGGATGAAATCCAGCGTTTCGCGAAACACTTCGTAGTGCGCGTAACGCAGCGGCTGTCCTGTGTGTGGATTGACTACCGGAGTAAATCCGGGTTCGGGCCGCGGGCCGCCAAAGGGAATATTGAAATTGCGATTGCCCGGATATTCGATCTTGCGACCGTTATCAATCAGGTACTCGGGAAATGTCAGATGAGCGTGGAACTGGTGATAGTAGCCAAAGAACCTGTCAAAGCCCTGTTGTTCGGGCACACCTTCGGTATCCAGATCGCCCAGGGCCCATTTGCCAAAACCTCCGCAGGTGTAACCTGCCTGTTTAAGTACTTCGGCAATCGTCACGTCGGCGTCCAGCAACGGAACGCCGCCACTGTTGACGCGGACCGAGGTGTGTCCCATGTGCTTGCCGGTCATTAGTACGCTACGCGCCGGTGCGCAAACCGTGCAACCGGAATAGGCGTTGAGGAATCTCATCCCTTCCCGCGCCATTTGATCCAGACGGGGAGTCTGGATGCTTTGACTGCCATAGCAACCCAGATTGGCAAAGCCCAGGTCGTCGACCAAGACGAAGATCATGTTGGGCGGACGGTCTGGTTCCTGTGCCGAGGCGTGTTGGGTCGGCAGTAGCGCACACAGTATGAATATCACCAGGTACGCAAGCGAAATCGGGAATACAGGTAGTCGCCAGTTCATGTTCCTTGTGACCACCATCCTGCCCAACTAATGAGAAGTCCTGTCGGCCAGAGAGGCCTCGGACAGGTCTACCTGGTGACCGATCTCGCCCATCAGCGTTTCGATACCGCGGTCGATTGAGCTGCCGGCGACCGCCTTGTACCGGATTACTCCGTCCGCATCGATTAGATACACCGTTGGCCAGGCGTCGATGTTCCACTGGGAGGCAATTGGTCCAGCGGTTCCTTCGGGACCGTTCCAGAAGTTGCGCCACGGCAGCTTGTCACGTCGCACGCTGTTTTGCGCGGTTTCCAGCTTGGCATCCGAATTGACTCCGATCAGGGCGAACGGCAAGCCAGCCATGTTTTCAACAAGGTAACGTTCGTGTGGATACATGGCACGACAGGGCGGGCACCAGTGTCCCCAGAAATCGAGCATCACCACCTTGCCCCGGTACTCGCTGAGGGCAAACTGGTGTCCATCCAGATCCTCGCCGACGATATCGGGTGCGACCTGGCCTACCTGCAGGTTTTGCAACTCAAACAACTCGCGGCTGGCGATTTCGGCGTAAGTTGCCGCGCTGCTCATCTGATTTCCGTCGTATTCCAGGTCTCCCGATTCATCGATCACCGTTTGCAGGTAGCCGGCTATTTCAGCGTTTTGCTCGTCGCTACGCCTGGTATTTATGTACTCCAGCTGCCCGCTCGGCAACCGACGGGCAACCTCGGGGTTAATGGCCAGCGTATCGCGAAAGACCGGAAGTTGATCGAGATAATTTTTGAGTCCGAGGACCGCGTCAGCGCGGCGTTGACCGGCCGGAGCGTGCTCGATCAGCCTTACCAGCCATGATTCAATTTCGGAAGAAGGCACTTCCTGCAACAACGAGGCAATCACTGTGTCCTGATCCAGCCGAGGTGCAAAGTTTTCAAACAGGACTCGCATAGCCCGGTTCTTTTGTGCTGACTTGCTGCGGGAGGCGGCCTCAAGCGCAGCCTGCAATGCCGCGTCGGATTCCGGGTGCGTTTCGGCCAGGACGAGCAGTTGATCGATGTATGCGGGCAACGGATTGTGTTGCGCGAACAGACGCGCCTGTTCCTCGCTGCTCTCTTCGGCGGCAACGCGTTGCCGGAGTGAGTCGATATGTTGTTGAAGTTGCTGCTTCAGGTCCGCCAGTGACTCAGCCGGGTCCATTGAAGCATCGAACTGAAACTCGACTGACGACGAAGTCGCTGCAGGAGGTTGCACAGCCGCTTGCTGGCTTGACTCACCCTGTTGTTCGCCGGTTTGCTGGCTAATTTCAGATTGGCAGCCGGTCACCGCGACAGCTGCGAGGATCACGAGCGAAGTTGTCCGACGGAGCATAACTCACCTGAGTGTGCTGGATTTGGATGCGACATGCCGATGAATCATCTTAACCGGACGGCCCAATCATTGCCCAGCTAGCTGCCAAACCGTGGGGAAATTCACGCTCGCCCAGATCATATTGAGTGGCCCACGGAATCTCGCTAAAGTGCCGGCAGTGACTCAAGACGAGTCCGCATTCACAGGAAGGAACCAGGTGAACGCGTCCGCCCCTCCGCTGTTCGTGCTCGATACGAACGTCGTGCTGCACGATGCCAATTGCATTGAAGCCTTTGGTACGGATGATATTGCGGTCCCAATCACGGTGATCGAGGAACTTGACAAGTTCAAACGGGGCACCGAGGACATCCACTTCCAGGCCAGGCAGTTTCTCCGCCGGCTCGATGAAATTACCGGGCCCTTGTTGAGTGAACAAGGCGTGTCACTCGGTCCGGATCTGGGCAACATTCGCGTGGTGCTGTCAGGCCGCATGGATGAGCAGTTGCGGATGGCATTCATGCAGGATATTGCCGACCACCGCATTCTGAATACCGCATTTCAGCTGACGATCCAGAATCCAAATCGCCCGGTCGTGCTGGTGTCCAAGGACACGAACCTGCGGATGAAGGCCAAGTCGGTCGGCATCAAGGCGGTGGATTACGAAGCTGACAAGCTGGAAAGTTTTGACAGCCTCTACACTGGCAAACGAACCATCGAGGGCGCGTTGAGCGAGGAGATAGACCCCTTCTTTAGCGGAGGCGGGATTGTACCGGCAACCCGGCTGGAACGTATTTTCTCGCCAGTCGCCAATGAGAACTTTGTGCTGCGTAATGGTTCCAAATCGGCGCTGGTCACTTACTCGGCCAATGACCAGACCTATCGGCGAGTACATCAGCTGACGGCCTACGGTATCAAGCCACGCAATGCCGAGCAGAGTTTTGCGCTCAAGGCGTTGCTGAATGACGACATTCGTCTGGTGACACTGGCCGGCAAGGCGGGCACAGGAAAAACGTTGCTGGCTTTGGCCGCCGCACTGGAAAGTCGAGCCCGCTACCAGCAAATCCTGCTGGCCCGGCCAATCGTGCCCCTGAGCAATCGCGACCTGGGATTTCTGCCCGGTGACATTCAGGAAAAACTCGATCCATACATGCAACCACTGTTCGACAACCTGAACGTGATTCGCCACCAGTACAACGATGGTGATCCCCAGGCAGAGCGCATCAACGAATTGCTGGAACATCAACGACTGGTCATTACGCCGCTTTCATACATCCGCGGACGCAGCTTGCAAAAGATGTACTTCATCATTGATGAAGCGCAGAACCTGACGCCGCACGAGATCAAGACCATCATCACACGGGCCGGTGAGGGGACGAAAATTGTGTTTACCGGCGACATTAACCAGATCGACCAGCCCTATCTGGATGCACTGTCTAACGGGCTTAGTCACTTGATCAGTCGTATGGTGGGGCAATCCATTTACGCTCACATCACGCTGGAAAAGGGTGAACGTTCACCACTGGCTGATCTGGCCACCGAGTTGTTGTAGCGGTGGCACAAGCTCGTGAACCCGGAGTCAAGCCAGACGATTGGTGCCCGGGAACTGGTTGAATTCGCGTGTCAGTCGTGCCATGGCACGGCTGTATCGACTGCTGGCGCCATTGGGTGACAAACCCAGAGCCTGGGCCGCTTCGGCGTTTGTGAGTCCTTCAAAGGTCCTCATCAAAATGATCTCGCGATCGACTTCTTCCATCGATTGCAATATCACCTGCAGGATTTCCTGCGCTTCAATCTTCAACACCTTGCCACCAACCGATGTCTCACTCTGTTCCAACTGTGCAGCCAGACCGCCACCAGAACTGTTACTGTCAGGGACTTGATTCAGCGACACTTCGCGTCGGGCATCTCGCTTGCCCGCCTGAATGTGTTTGCGGTGTTCGGCAATCACGCGATCCTTGACGGCCAAACGGATCCATACGTAAGCCGACAAATCCGGATTTTCGGCAAAACTGGATATCCGGTTGGAAAGGTCCAGGAAAGCTTCCTGCAACACATCGTTGGCGTCTTCCCTGCTCGTCAAGCGACTGTCCATACGCATCCGAACCATGCGCTCCAGTCGTTTGCGGTACCGCTGAAATAACTCAGCCAACGCTCGCTGATCACCTTCGCGGACCCGCTGAGTCAGCTTTTCTTCCCGATCCTCGATATCGATCATCGAGATCCCCGCACCTGTGGTTTACGCTCAAACGAACCACCCATTGTACGGTGGGGATTGATGTTGCGAGTTCCCGCAACGTACTTTTGTCGAATATTTGAAAATCCGCTTTTTTCATGCGGGCCCGATCCATTCCCGGCAGGTATTGCCTTGGCGAAGCCGAGTCTTGACCCACCTTGACGCTAATCGGTTTCATCGGAAACAGGTCCCGATCGCCTGATCGGAAGGGCGTAATCCCCCCTGTTCAACACCCCCCCTTTTACGCCTTTCAGTCAGCATTCCGGGGCCTGTTTCCATTTTTTTTTGTGGAAGATTATGCGGGTCGTGATGGTCATTACCGTTCAATATGAGTGTTAATACGCCGAATCGAACGGCGGCGACCGCATCGTTGAAATCACCACATGGATTCAATCGAATTCGCTTGCATACTCGGTTTGGCCTACTACCCTGAAATGTGGGTGTAACCAGTACTGGGGTTTTCGTGATTGCAGTTACGAAGCCCTGCGGAGAACAACATGAGAATATTCGTCGCTTTGTCCGTTGTCTTTCTATGCGCGGGCACTGTGTCTGCCGACACGCGGATCTTCCTCAATGAATTCAACTACATTCCCGGTGGCGGTGGTGAACTGGAATTCGTTGAAATCGTCGTCAATCTGAACGACAACGCGCCAGGCTTTGGCGGATTGAATTTAAGCGAAATCCGGGTCGATCTCTACGATGGTGCAACAGGTAACTCATATGCCAATACGACACTGAATCTGCTGACCGAGACCGCTGACGATCAGGCTCGATACTTTGTCTGGAATACAACTTTGGAAGACGGGACTCCCGATGGGATTTCGCTGCAGGTTGGTAACGGTGCGGCAGCGGCCCAGTTTATCTCCTATGGCGGCACCTTTATGGGCGTGGGCGGACCAGCCAACGGCGTGGTATCAACCGATGTTGGCTTTATCGATGCCGCTGGCGACGACATGAGTGTCGGTTTGATCGGTAACGGCGAGACGCTCGAACAGTTTTCGTGGTTTGCGCCGCTGGCAGCTACGCCGGGCGCCGTGAACACCGGACAAACGATTCCGGAACCAGCCAGTGCCTTGCTGTTGATGGGTGGTCTGGCCGGTTGGGGACTGACGCGACGCCGCAGTTCCCGTTAATAATTCCCGCTGTTAATGGACCTGTCCGTCAACAGGCTTGCGACCGATAAACCGGTAGTAAGGCATGCGAATAAACGGCATGTAGGGAATCTTGCAGCGCGATTCCAGCAGCTCGTCACAGCCAAACCGATTTCTCAGGTACGGCAAGTGTTCGCTGGACGGGAACACATTATCGGTGGCGAACCAGGTGGGCCAGAACGTGCGAGTGAACCAGCGATGTCGCTTGAGCCCCTCGTCGGGATACTTGCGTGAGACATAAAAGTCGACCACGCCAATCACGCCTCCCGGCTTGAGCATCTGCAGGGCGTTGTCAATGGCGGCGAACCAGTCGGGAATCATGGTCAGCGAATAGGAAAAGGTTACGACGTCGGCCTTTCCTTCAGACGGCCGAAACCGGGTCGCGTCAGCTGCCACGGTTTCGACATTGTCCCAGCCACGCTGGGCAAAGCGATCGTCGGCAACCTTAAGCAACGATTCCGCAAGGTCGACGACGTAGATTTTGCGAATCTGGTCGATCGAGTCGGCTAGGTTTTCGATGTTCCAGCCTGTGCCGCCTCCCATATCGACCCACACGCCATCCTGGGGCACCGGAACGGCTGCATACATTTCTTCGCGGCCGGTAAGCAGTCGCTTGCGGAAGTCGTCGTAATCCTTGGCCTGCGCACCATAGAAGCTTTCCATGCGTTCGGCGTGCGATCGACCGCTGCCACGGGTGAAGACCATGTGGTACAGCACCCGCATGTCCTGTCGCAAACCCATTGTTGGACTCCGGCAAGGCCAGGCAGATCACGCTGGCAGGTCTGCGATGTAGAAACTGGCGTAGGTATGCACGCGATCCTTTTGGTGGAGTTCGCGAGCCAGATCGGTTTGGTAGGTCAGCAGCTCATTGACCCGTGTGACTGAGCCATTGGCTTGCACGTGAATCTCGTCGATGAAGTCCGTATGCAGACCGCCGCTACGCCACAACAGTCGGGCCCCCGGTGCCGCTTTTTGCACGATCGACTGCCACTCGGCTTCCAGATACGGAAACAAGTGCGTGGATAGCCAGTCCATGTGATCCAGCAGAATGAAACGGGAGATCTGGCCCTCAAACTTGTCAAGGAATCCCTGCACCGAATCGGTGTGTGTCGTCAGTTGATCAGCGAGTCCCCCCTTGAGCCGCTCAAAATTTTCTTCCTTAAGATATTCCGGACAGCACTCCCGCGTGTACTTGCCTTCGATATACACACGCCAGAAATAGTTTTCGTGGAAGGGTAGTTTGACGAAAACGGTTTCCACACAATCCTGAATGTACTTGAGCAGTCCGCCCGGATAATGGTCTTCGATTTGTTTGCGTTGTGCCTTTGGGACACCCAGCAGCGACATGGTGGTATCGCGTTTCATGGCGAACTTAACCGGTCCCGACCAGAACTTGTCCACCAGATGTTCGAAATAAACTGCCTCCTGGTCTTCGAGCGTTTGCGCAGCCAGCATCGTTTCGATATGTGGCCGCACCTTGATTACCCGATCCGTGTAGACCTTCATCTTGTGGGCGAACGAACCGGAGGTACCGCGGAAATAGAATGAACGGCGGGGATCGTCGAACCAGCGAATTCGCTTGTCCCAGAACATTTGCGAACGTGGGGAAAGATTGCGACGCAACACTGGATCATAGAAAGAGCGAATGCCCGGTAGATAACCCTCGCCGAACATCTTGAAGAAGTCATCAAAGGCCAGTTCCCGGATCGCTGACTTCTTCAGATCAAGCACAGCGTTTTGCCGCGGATTCATGTCGACCGCATAGACATGTTTGGGCTCCATTAACACGTAGTCCAGTGCGTTGCAGCCAGCCGACGTGATCACCAGGACATTGTCATCGGAACTCAGGTTCAGCGCTATGCGATCCAGACGGGGATCTTCCCAGCAGGTGTTGTAAATCAGACTGTTGCCGTGCACCGTGCTGAACACGCGGTGGCTGAACCACTGTTTCAGGGACATGGAGCCAGAGGGGCGATTTTGCCGGGAAAATCAAATCGGACGGACTCGGTTGAACGGCGAATTGTAGCAATCCGCCGCCCGGCGCGGTACCTGAAATCCACCCAATCAAACCGCAGCCCAACCTGAGTTGCGGCTTGTCGGCTTCGCATCCAGCACCTTCCATGAGTTGTGGCATGAATGGACGCCGGCATGATTGGACGCCGGCATGATTGGACGCCGGCTATTTGCAGTCGAATGCCTCAAATCCGAAGATGATTTCGTGGTTGAACAGGCTGCCGGCTTCACCGATGCAGTCATTCCCGGGACCGCCGTCGGCAAGCAGCCGGTAAGCGGACGAGAAGTCGACAATCAGCACGTCGTTGCCGTTGCCCATGA